>CAMHCZ010000168.1 GCA_946183755.1 uncultured bacterium
TAATTATAGACAAGCCTTTCTTGGGCTAAGCTCGTGTCTCCCCTTGCGGGTTTTGTTTTTTTAGTTTGAGGGGGCTTGTCTTTTTGATTGCTGGCACGGGGTTCTCACCGTGCTATTTTGTTTCTACATAAGGCCTTATTCTCTCAATGAACTCGGGCGTGATGCCTCTGTCCTCCACTTTGCGCACGTCGTCGATGGAGCTGAAGCGCCCGTAGGTGCGGCGGTGCTCGAATATGGCTTTCGCTTGATAGTAATTGATGTAGGGATGCGCCTTCAGACGGTCTATTGATGCGTTGTTCAGGTTGATTTTGCGCACCTTGCCCGGGTCTATCCTCATGTGCGCGACTATCTCCTCGACCTTCGCCTTGTCGCTCATCCACTTGAGCGCGTCACGCACCTGGCTCTCGCTTATGAATCCGCCGAACTTGTCGCGCTCACGCATCAGACACTTAGCCACACCGGGCGCAATGCCAGCCGCCACAAGGGTTGCGGAGTCGGCGCTGTTGATGTCCACAGTGGCGGTCATGCCCTTTCTCTGCCTCTGTTCGTGGTTTTCGGATTCTTTTGCTAATGTCTTATCGCTCTGGCTTTTATCAATGCTTTCGGGCAAATCGATATAAGGGTAGAGGCGTTCGTAGTCCTGTTGCCTTAGATTATTTATGCGAGCCAAGTCCTGCTTTATGCGAAAGACCCCTCCGGCTTTGCGATAGTTGACTATTCGCACAGCAACGAACGGCTTTAAACCCAAAGCCACGAACCCGGCAGAGTCTAATGTGTTCGGATTGAAGCGGAAAAGCCTGGCTTCCTGCCTGTGGCTGAAGCGGTTACCTCTTCTGTAATGCGTCTTTGCGTCAATCGTGTCGAACGACTCCTCGAACGCCCTAAGCTCGTTGGCGAATTGCAGCGAATCCTGCTCGCTCACCTTTGCTGGAGCGGATTTTATGCTTATGTCAATAGCGGCGACGATGATGCACAGCACTGCTAATATCACCAATGCCGTCCGCTGATTCTTTAAGTAATTGAAAGGATTTGACATAAATTGCAAAAAAACGTAACAAAAATAATCTAAAGCGGAATACAAACTCAACAAACTAAGGTATATTTGTGAGAATATGGAAAGAGTTTATCTTATCGGTTATATGGGTTGCGGCAAGACAACCATAGGCAAAAGGCTTGCGAAGAGCCTCGGCTGGGATGTGATTGATATGGATTCGCGCATCGAGAACCGCTACAGAAAAACGATTCCGGACATATTCGCGAGCGAGGGCGAGGACTCCTTCCGCAAGAAGGAACGCTTCATACTGGAGGAACTGTCATCCCTTGAGAATGTGGTGGTTAGCACCGGCGGAGGAGCACCGTGCTTCTTCGACAACATCGACGTGATGAACTCTTCCGGGCTGTGTGTCTATATAAGAATGACGCCCGAAGCGCTCGCCGCCAGACTTAGGAACGCCAAGTCCAACCGACCTTTGCTCAAGGACAAGACCGAGGAGGAGCTCACCGACTTCATAAAGGAGCAGCTGGAGAAAAGGCGCGCTTTCTACGAGCAGGCGCACTACGTCATAGACAACGACCACGGCACGCCGGAAGAGGCGGCTGCTAAGATAGCGGAGTTTTTGAACGCGCACTAAAGTATTAACCTACAATAAAATAACATGCTTATGGCTTTTGAAGGATGGAGCAGTGAGTCATTCATGCCGGAGGACTGCTTGCTGAGAGAGATACACAGCAACAGAGGCATCGTGATGGGTATCCCTAAAGAGGACGTGCAGAACGAGACTCGTCTTGCCCTGACTCCCGAGGCTGTGGGCATTTTGGTGGAGAGAGGACACACGGTGCTGGTGGAGACGGGCGCCGGCGACGGCATGAGCTACAGCGACATACGGTTCGCCGAGAACGGAGCGACCATCGTGAACTCCGCCGCCGAGGTCTATGCCGCCGACATCGTGCTGAAGATAGCTCCGCCGACGCTCGAGGAGGTGGAGATGATGCGGAACAACACGACCGTATTCTCCATGCTGCAGCTCACGAGGCTCGATAGCAAGGCGGTGAAGGAGATGGCGAGGAAGAAAATCATCGCCGCGGCCTACGACCTGCTCCGCGACTCGCAGAAGACTTACCCTATAGCCGGCGCTATACACGAGATAGAGGGCATGACCGCCATATCGGTGGCGTCGCAGTATATGAGCAACGACCACGGCGGCAAGGGACTGCTGCTGGGCGGTGTGGCAGGCATCAGCGCCACCGAGGTGCTGATACTTGGAGCCGACATCGCAGGAGGCGCGGCAGCCCGTACGGCTCAGGCGCTGGGCGCGCAGGTCAAGGTGTTCGACCACGACGTCAGCAAGCTCCGTCGTCTGCAGCAGCAGCTCGGGCAGAGCCTCTTCACATCGGTGCTGCATCCCCAGGTGCTGCGCAAGGCGTTCCGCAGCGCCGACGCGGTGATAGGCACATTGCGCTATATCGAGGGCGGCGAGCGATTCATGGTGGGGCAGGACATGGTGGGCACGATGAAGAAGGGCTCGGTGATAATCGACCTCAGCACCGACCTCGGCGGATGCTTCGAGACCACGGAGTGCCGTTCGCTCAAGTCGCCTATCTACGTCCGCGACGGCGTGATACATTTCTGTGTGCCGAACCTCTCGTCCAGAGTGGGGCGCACCTCCAGCATGGCCATAAGCAACATCTTCGCGCCAATGCTCATCCGCATCTCCAACTACGGCGGCATGAGGCAAGCCATCGTCAACGAGAGCGGCATCCGCAACGGCGTTTACACCTACAACGGCGCCGTCGTCAACGAACTGATAGCTAAGCACCTGAACATCGATTCGGCTGGCTGGTGATGATTTCCGGCATAGTTAGTTGGTAATTTTAATTGCATATAGTTTTTATGACAAGACAAGCGGTACTTGATTTAACAAATGATGAAGCACGTAGTTTTTTTTTACGAGCAAGTAACTATTGTACAATAGATTTGCCTAAATACTTTGATTTCCAGCCCTTATTGAACAGTCTTGATAAGAAACTCGGACGAAAAACATTGTACGAAATTGTCCAAGATAAAGCGAACAGTAAAAAAGACACCCCTAAAGATTACGAAAGTGTCAATTATAAGTTTCTGACGAATAAAGACGGTAATTTTGCGTGGAGGCCAATGCAAATTATCAATCCTGCCATATATGTATGTTTGGTGAATAGAATTACAGAAGAAGAAAACTGGGCGGTGATTAAATCTCGATTCAAAAAATTCCAAGAAAACGAAAAAATAAAATGTTGTAGTTTACCACTTTATACAGAAGAAAACAACAATCAACTCAAAAAAGATACCGCACAGAATATTACAAATTGGTGGGAAGAAATAGAACAGCAGTCTCTTGAGCTCGCATTAGAATATAATTGTGTTTTGATTACGGATATAACGGATTGTTATGGTTCGATTTATACCCATACAATAGGTTGGGCTTTACACGGGAAGGAGGAAGCAAGAAACGATGACAAACAAAATCCTAAATTATGTGGTTGTATTATTGATGATTTAATTCGGGCTATGTCTTATAGACAGTCAAATGGAATTCCACAAGGAAGTGTCTTGATGGATTTTGTCGCAGAAATGGTTTTAGGATACGCTGATATGCTATTGTCTTATAGATTAAAAGGGATTGAAATTGATGGAAAAGAAAATGAAGTAAGACGATGGAAAAAAATTGTCAATGAAGATAATTATCAAATTCTTCGTTATCGCGACGACTATCGAATTTTTGCAAAAACACAAGAAGATGCAGTAAAAATAACGAA
>CAMHCZ010000169.1 GCA_946183755.1 uncultured bacterium
TTTTACGAATCGTAGTCGCTCAAATACTCGTGTTCATTATTATATAATGGAGAGTTAATGGCAACAGATTCCCAAAAATGTGACTTAATGTTAAAAGATTGCACACTTTCCACAAATAACCACACTATGAAGACCGCTTTATAATGAATCCGTCAAGTTTGGGTATATTTGCGAAATTTTTGTTCAAGAAAAACACTAAGAAAACGATATAATGATAAAGAAGATACTTGTTGCGAACAGAGGTGAGATTGCTATGCGTGTCATGCGTTCATGCAAAGAGATGAACATAGACACCGTGGCTGTATATTCAGAAGCCGACAGAACATCAAGACACGTGCTTTACGCAGACGAGGCAGTCTGCATCGGTCCAGCACCATCAAAAGACAGCTATCTCGTAATAGAGAACATAATAAATGCGGCTAAACAGACTGGCGCCGACGCCATACATCCAGGTTACGGATTCCTTTCGGAGAGCGCCGGACTGGTGAAAAGATGCCGCGAGGAAGGCATAATATTCATTGGTCCTTCAGCTGAAGCCATGGAAGCCATGGGCGACAAGATAACAGCGAGAAAGACCATGATCGCCGCAGGAGTGCCTGTTGTACCAGGTATTCAGCGAGACCTTGAGTCAACAGAGGAAGTCAAGAAAGTAATCGAGGAGATCGGCTACCCTGTCATCATCAAAGCTTCTGCCGGAGGTGGAGGCAAAGGCATGAGAGTCATAAGAAAGGAAGACGAGATAGAAGAGGCATTCACTACTGCCAAATCAGAAGCCATATCTTCATTCAACAACGGAACTCTGTATATCGAGAAATACATCGAGAATCCGCATCACATCGAGTTCCAGATACTTGGAGACAATTTCGGAAACGTAATACATCTCTGCGAAAGAGAATGCTCAGTACAACGCCGTCATCAGAAAATCGTGGAGGAAAGCCCTTCGCCAATGATGACTCCTGCGCTGAGAGAGGAAATGGGTCAGAAAGCCATACTCGCAGGAAAGGCTGTTAACTACTCCGGAGCCGGAACCATTGAGTTCCTTGTGGACGACGATGGACACTTCTACTTCCTGGAGATGAACACCAGACTTCAGGTGGAGCACCCTATCACAGAAGAAGTGCTGAGAATCGACCTCGTGAAGGAGCAAATCAACGTGGCAAACAACCTGCCACTACGACTCAAGCAAAGCGACATCGTGCAAAAGGGACACGCTATAGAATGCCGTATCTGCGCAGAGGACACGACAAACAACTTCATGCCTTCGCCAGGCGTAATCAAGCAGCTGACCGAACCGCTCGGCATCGGCTGCCGTGTGGACAACTACGTTTACGAAGGATACGAAATCCCTGTGTTCTACGACCCTATGATAGGAAAACTCATCGTATGGGCTACAACAAGAGCATACGCGATAAAGAGAATGAGAAGAGTGCTCTATGAATACAAGATAACCGGAATCAACACAAACATAAACTACCTGAGAAGAATCATGGACACTTCCGACTTCCTCAAGGGCAAGTACAACACCGGATTCATAGAGAAAAACAACGATTTCCTGCTTTCTACAAAATACGAAAGCTCACAGAGCGAGACCGAGGACATCGCCATCATCACGGCCTATATGGACTACATCCTCAACCTCGAGGAGAACACTCCTAAGACAAACGACAACAGACCGATTTCAAGATGGAGAGAGTTCGGCAAGAGAAACGCGATGCTTAGAATTTAAGAAACAGGAAACGCAACTGAAATAAACATAGAGGAATCATGGAAATACATGTAGGAGACAGAGTCGCAAACGTAGAGTTAGTAAGCAAGGAAGACAATATAGTTGTCATAAAGATTGACGACAAGATATACAATCTGGACGTTGTAATGCCAGAGAACGGAGTTTGCTCTATTCTCCACGACGGAAAATCATACAATGCGGAGTTCAAGCGTTCCGACAACGGAAAGTCATACATCGTGAACACGCAATTCAACACATTCCCTGTTGAAATAGTAGATTCGCAAGCCAAATACCTGAGAAACAAGAGAAAAGACGACGTTGACGAGAATCAGGACAGAATATTCTCTCCTATGCCAGGCAAGGTGGTCAAGATTCTTGCAGAAAATGGACAAGAGATGCAGGCAGGCGACCCTGTGGTTATCGTGGAGGCGATGAAGATGCAAAGCGAATACAAGGTGAAGAGAGACTGCAAGATAAAGGACATTCTCGTGAAGGAGGGTGACACTATCGACGGAAACCAGACACTCGTCACTTTGGAATAAAACGAACAACAACACTTTTAAAATATGGCACTTAACGAAGCACAAAAGAAATTAGTAGAATTAAACAAGGCTGCAAACCTTGGAGGCGGAGAAGAGCGCATTAAGAGACAGCACGAAGGCGGCAAGATGACCGCCAGAGAAAGAATAGATGTCCTGCTTGACAAGGGCACTTTCGCAGAGGTTGACAAGTTTGTCGTACACCAGTGCACAAACTTCGGCATGGACAAGAAGAAAATCGCCGGCGACGGCATTGTTGCCGGATATGGCAAGATAGCTGGACGACTCGTGTTCGTGTACGCATACGATTTCACAGTGTTTGGAGGCTCGCTGGGCAGAACAGCAGCCGACAAGATCGTCAAGATACAGAGAATGGCTCTCAAGATGGGAGCTCCTATCATAGCAATCAACGACTCGGGAGGCGCAAGAATACAGGAAGGCGTAGCCGCTCTTGCTGGATACGGCGACATATTCTACCAGAACACAATATCATCAGGAGTTATTCCTCAAATATCAGTGATAATGGGCCCTTGCGCAGGCGGCGCATGCTACTCTCCTGCCCTGACCGACTTCATCTTCATGACCAAGGACAAGAGCCACATGTTCGTGACTGGTCCGGACGTAGTGAAGACCGTGACAAACGAGATTGTAACCAAAGAGGAACTCGGCGGCGCAATGACACACTCGTCAAAGTCAGGAGTATCACACTTCTTAGGCGAGAACGAGGAGGAGACGCTGATGATGGTAAGAGAGCTTCTCAGCTTCTTGCCTTCAAACAACATGGAGGACGCTCCTATAGAGCCAAGCGAGGGCAGCCTTGAGGACAACGAGGCGCTGAACGAGATAATCCCGGACGACCCAAACAAGCCATACGACATAAAGCAGCTGATAGAAGGCGTTGTCGACGACAAGTACTTCTTCGAGATAATGCCGCACTTCGCACAGAATATCGTCATAGGCTTCGCAAGACTCGACGGCAAGGTAATAGGCATCGTTGCCAACCAGCCAGCCTATCAGGCAGGTGTGCTTGACATCGACGCATCGGATAAGGCAGCACGATTCATCAGATTCTGCGACTGCTTCAATATTCCGATTATCACATTCGAGGACGTTCCTGGATTCCTGCCTGGCACCGTACAGGAGCACAACGGCATAATAAGACACGGAGCGAAGATTGTTTACGCATACGTCGAAGCTACAGTGCCTAAGGTTACCGTAATCACAAGAAAGGCATACGGCGGCGCATACATCGTGATGAGCAGCAAGCACACCGGCTCAGACGTGAACTTCGCCTACCCTACAGCGGAAATTGCAGTCATGGGCGCAGACGGAGCAGTGAACATACTGTACAACAAGGCCACTGACGACGAGAAGGCAAAGGCAAAAAAAGAGTACAAAGATAAGTTCTCAAATCCATACAGAGCAGCGGAACTCGGATATATCGACGAGGTTATCCTGCCACAGGAGACGAGAAAGAAGCTTATACAGGCGCTCGACAT
>CAMHCZ010000170.1 GCA_946183755.1 uncultured bacterium
TCACCACAGGTTCAATATTAGATGTACTCATATTTTGTTAGTTGTTTGAAACAATTCTACCATCTAGGCTTGCACTAACCACTCTGTATCATTCTCCAGACGGACATCACCCCGTGTCAGTCCGTCCTCCAACTGATAGATTACTATCTTGTCATCTTCCATATTTACATCTTAGTTTAAGACACAGATAATATGCACTATGTTTTTCATAAATATACGAAAAGGCACGCCAAGCAATGGCAGAGGTTTGAAAATTTTCACACCATAACAACAAAAAAGCTCTGCGCAATCACGCAGAGCTTTTTGTTTATGCTTAAGTGCGGTTTACTTGTCGTAAACCACGCCTTTATATCTATCGTAAGCCGAGAATATGCCAGCAAGTATTGCGCCAGAAATGGAGTGCCAAGCGCATGAAATTGCGCAAGGAACTACAGCAAGCGGATATGTCGCCATGAAAAAATTAGACGCAAGATTAGTCGCAAGACCGGCATTCTGCATTCCCACTTCTATTGAGATAGTCCTCTTCTTTGCCAACGAGAATCTGAATAGTTTGCCGACAAGGAATCCTGTCAAATATCCAAGTGTGTTATGACACAGAACAACCACAAAAATCCACAAGAACAGCATCAAGCCGCCTCTCACAAGGTCGTCGTGTATAGCCGAGACGACTCCGCCAACTATCATCGCCAGACAAATCACACTGACACCCGGCATAAGCGTCTTGATCGTGCCGAAGACGGGCTTCTTGCTCAGATAATAATTCAGCAGCGTGCCGAGCGAGACTGGCAGAATCGTCACTATAAGGATATTCTTGAACATACCCACCGCATCTATATCGACCGATTGCCCAGCCGTCCACACAAGCAGCATAGGCGTAACGACCGGCGCAAGCATAGTGGAAGCGCACGTCATGCCCACCGAGAACGCCACATCGCCATGACACAAGAACGACATTATGTTACTGCTGACACCGCCCGGACAGCATCCGACCAGCAGAATGCCAAGCGCGATTTCCACAGGAAGATGGAACACCTTGGTGAGCAGATAAGCCACCGAAGGCATGATGATAAACTGTGCGCACGCGCCGATGAATATGTCCCACGGACGGCTCAGCACGATTTTGAAGTCCTGAGTGGAAAGCGTGAGGCCCATCGTCAGCATTATCGCGCCCAGAATGACTGTCTGCGCGTTGCCGCTCACCCACAGGAAGATGGATGGATAAAAGAACGTCACTAACGCTGCGGCTATGACGAACAGCGAGGCATAACCGGACAGCACACGACTCAATGTCTGAAGAAGCTTTATCATAATACAAAATGTTTATGTCCAAAAAGAAAGCCCGCCCAGCTAACTGGGCGGGCCTTTCACTCACTCTTCCTCCAAAAGTGAGCAAAAAAGCCGAAGATAAAATCTTCGGCTCTCTCCCCTCGCTCTTCAAGTAGGACTTGAACCTACGACCCCCTGATTAACAGTCAGGTGCTCTAACCGACTGAGCTATTGAAGAATTCGGTGCTTCAACTGAGGTCTTATCCTCTCGTTTTGCGTTGCAAAGGTAAGGCATTTTTTGAAATATACAATATCTTTGCGAAAAAATATTTCGCCACATGCTACACAGGAAACTTAAAACCGAAGAACTCAACAGAATCTCGGCTGAGCAATTCAAGGAAGCGCAGAAATCCGGCCTCGTCATAATGCTGGACAACGTGAGGAGCCTGCACAACATAGGAGCGGTATTCCGCACTGCTGACGCCTACAGAGCCGACTGCATATACCTGTGCGGCATCTGCGCCACTCCGCCCAACACCGAGATTCACAAGACAGCGCTCGGCGCGGAGCTTTCGGTCGATTACAAATACTTCAAGAACTCCATAGATGCCGTCAACGACCTGAAAGCGAACGGATACAAGGTCATAGCCATTGAGCAGACGGAAAACAGCGTCAGCCTCGAGAATTTCGAGATTAAGAAAGGCGGGAAATACGCTGTTATCTTAGGGCACGAGGTGAAAGGCGTGCAGCAGGAGGTGGTGAACGCCGCCGACTACGCCATAGAGCTGCCGCAGTTCGGCACCAAGCATTCGCTGAACGTGTCTGTGACCGCCGGCATCGTTATCTGGGAGTTCGCCAAACGCATGATTATAAGCCAGCAGTAGTGCAGCACGGCACTTAGCGACTAACTATTCATTATCGTCACAAACTCAACAAAGGCATAGACTGCAGATATTGCGGCGCCGACCACAAAACCCCAGATACACCAGTCTTTCGCTTTCTTGCTCGCTCTTTCTGCCTCTTCATATCGACCTGTGTTCCATAGAGTGGACACTTTGGATGAGTGCACTATTCCCACAATTCCAAAAGGCAGACAACAGAATAACGTCACCAAAACAGACCACACGAGGTAAGTCTCTGGCATCGACGCATATTTCCCATTTTCATTTTTCAGTTCTTCCTCATTCATAACACACAGGATTTTAGATTACGACTGAAAATATCGCTACATTTTTCGTGAAATGCAAGCAAAAAAACAATCAAGGCGCCGAGCCCCTCAGTCTCGACGCCTCTACCATTATGAAAGTTATTGTTATGCGATTTTAAGAGTTCAAGCCTTCCGAACCGCCAACGATATCTATAAGCTCGTTGGTAATCGCAGCCTGACGCGCCTTGTTGTACTTCAGCGTAAGTTCCTGCATCAACTCCGACGCGTTGTCAGTAGCAATCTGCATTGCTGTTGTTCTCGCGCCGTGTTCTGCAGCCACAGAGTCCAGAATCGATCCATAAAGATGCAGTCTAACGACTCTTGGCACTAACGCCAGTATCACCTTGTTCTTGTCTGGCTCAAGTATATAGTCAACGGTGTGCTTCTCGCCATCCTTCGACTCCGACGGAGCCACAGGCAGGAACTGCTCCGCACGCAAATCCTGCGAAGCCGCGTTTCTCATGTGGTTATACACAAGCACAACCTTGTCTATTTCCTTGTTCACGAACTTCTCTATCAATTCGTTGACCAAAGCGACTGTCTTGTCGTAGTCGGGTTTATCGACCAAGTCGTTATAAACGCCCTCAGACTTATAGCCTTTTCTTTCCAAGGCATCAGCCATCTTCTTTCCTATGGCATAGACCTTTATGTTCTCCTTGCCGAGATTCTCATACTGGCCTATCACCTTCAGAGCCTCTTTTATCACGTTGCTGTTGAATGCTCCGCAAAGGCTGCTGTTGGAAGAAATCGCCACGACAGCCACCTTCTTGACATCTCTGACCTGAGCCAAAGGCACAGCCAGTTCTTCTGTCGATGATGCTATGAAATTAGCCAACATCTGCATAAGTTTCTGCTGATAAGGCAAAAAGCTCGTTATAGCATCCTGAGCGCGGCGCAACTTAGCAGCCGACACCAGCTTCATGGCGCTGGTTATCTTGCTCGTCGATGCCACAGAGGCTATCCTCGCTCTTACTTCTTTTAATGATGGCATATCTTTTCTGTTTTATAAATGTTCAAGATCAGGCTTTGCCGTATTCTACCTCTATCATGTTCTTTGCCTCTGTCTCGAGAGTCTGCATTATCTCGTCGGTGATTTTTCCTGACTTCAATACATCAAGGACATCAGCCTTATGCTTCATTTCAAGCATATCAAGGAACGATTTCTCGAACTCGTGTATCTTGTCGATAGGCACACCAGCGAGCAGTCCCTTTGTTCCGAGGAAGATTATCGCGATCTGCTTCTCGACTGGCACAGGAG
>CAMHCZ010000171.1 GCA_946183755.1 uncultured bacterium
CTCGGCGGTCTTTCTCTCGCTTTCCAGTCTTTTCTCCAGCTCCTTTATCTCCTCGTCGCCAGTCTCCAGCAGATTCACTTTTTCCTCAATTTCGGCTTGTTTGGCGAGCAGGTCTTTGGTGTTGTCCACGCCGTGTTTTTTCTCCAGCGTGTATATCGTGTCCAGTCTTTCGTTGATGAGCTCCAGCCTTTCCGGATTCACCTCTAAGTTCTCTTTGCGGCTCTCCAACTCGCTTCCTATGTCCTTCAGCTCAATGTATGCCGACTTCAGTCTGTCCAACAGTTCTTTCAGGCTGTTGTCGTGGGCTGCGGCTTTTTCCGCGTATGTTATGGATGTCCTGACTGAATTCTCCGCACCGTGCTCATCGTCGCTTATGGCTTCCCATGCGGTCTCGAGTTCGGCTCTGGTGTCGCCGGCGTATGTGAGTGCCTCTTGCTTTTGCTCCAGTTCCTTTTCCTCGTCTTCCTTCACGTTGGCCTCTCTTAGTCTTTCCAGCTGGAAAGTGATGTAGTCCTTCTCTGTCAGGTTTTTCTCTAATTCTTCTTTCTTCTGCCTTAGTTCTTTTTCAGTGTCCTTGTACGCTTTGTATGCGCTTTTGTATTCCGACAGTTCCTTCTCGTCCTTGGCTATTGTGTCTATGACTTTGAGTTGGAACGAGTCTTTCTTCAGCAGCAGGTTTGCGTGTTGCGAGTGTATGTCTATGAGCTTCTCTCCCAGATTCTTAAGGTCGGTGAGTGTTATTGGGGTGTCGTTGACGAACGCTCTTGACTTTCCGTTTTCTGTCACTTCTCTTCTTATGGTGCATTCGTCGTCGTAGTCGAGGTCGTTCTCGTCGAAGTAGTCTTTCAAGTCATATTCCTTGATAGCGAATACCGCTTCCACAACGCTTTTCTTGGCTCCGTTCCTCACCGATTTCGCTTCGGCTTTTTCTCCCATCACCATGCCCAACGCTCCCATGATTATTGATTTTCCAGCGCCTGTCTCTCCTGTCATTACGCAGAATCCGTCCTTCAGGTCTATCCTCAGGTGCTCGATTATCGCGTAGTCCTTTATGTCAAGTGTTTTTAGCATTCTCTTTCTTCTTTATGGTTTAAGAATCTCCTCGAACTTGTCGCTTTGCGAGGGGTCGAGAGTTGTCATTATCGTGTATGCCGTCTTTTTCTGTTCTGAGTTCGCTTTTGAGAAGATGTTTATCACTTCGTCTCTTTTGGTCTCTATCCATGTTGTTATGGCGACGCACGACGAGCGCATCTTGTTGCTCTTCTCCACGTTTTTCAGTCCTTCGGTTATGCTTATGAGTCCTTTCTCGGCGCTTTCCGACATCAGGTCGAGTCCGAGTCTGTGGTACTGATACAGGCATCTTCTGAAGTCTTTCAGGTTCTCGTCGTTCAGATTGTTTGCGAGAGCGTATCTGTTTCTCATGTCGTCAAACGCCTTCCAGCCTTTGTTGCCTTTTCCCTGCGCCTGGTTCACTATCGCTTCCATTTTCCGGAAATGTTCTGTGCCGCCTAACTCGGAGTAAGTGTCCAAGTCGTAGCCGATTATCAGGTGGGCATAGTAGGCGAGCATGCTTGTCAGGTCGTCGTTGAACTGCGACTCGTTATAGTCCAATGACTGCATCTCGATGTACTCGAAGTTGAACTTCTCGTCCTGCATGTTTATGACGGGGGAGTAGTATGCTGAATTGTAGATCGGTCTTCTGGACTGTACCTGCAGGCTTGCGCTGTAGCTTTTCTCGTCGGCGCCGACCTCATTTATGGTGATGAGCATGCTGCAGTCTATCTTCTCCTCGGGCTTGAACTTGTAGTCGCTCCATTTGTTCTGGTTCATGAAGTCGCTTATCGCTTTCTCCATCGTCGCATAGACTTTTTTGTTCGAGCCTGGCACTTTGTCGCTGTTTACAGTCACTTTGCAGTTAAGTTCCTGTCCTGCAGCGCATAGGCACACCGTTGTGCAGGCTATTGCCGTTGCTATAATCTTTGCTATTTGTCTTTTGACTTTCATTCGGTGGTTATGCTTATGTGCTGTGTTTTAGTTAATTGCGTGTCAGCTCGTTCACTATGTCTGTGGCTACCTCTTTCTTCGTCTTCAGTCCGAACTCCTTCTTTTCTCCGTTCTGCTTTATTATCGTCACTTTATTGGTGTCGTGCTGGAATCCGGCATTCTTGTCTTTCAGCGAGTTCAGTACGATGAAGTCGAAGTTCTTGGCTTTGAGCTTCTTTTCGGCGTTGATGCTCTCGTTCTCGGTTTCCAGAGCGAATCCTATGAGTTTTTGCCCGTTCTTTTTCTCTTTGCCCAGCTCGGCGGCAATGTCGTGGTTCTCTATCAGTTCCAGCGTCATGCCTTGGCTGTCGTGCTGCTTTTTTATCTTCTCCTTAGCGGTGTTCTTAGGCTTGTAGTCGGCTACTGCGGCAGCGAGTATGGCGTAGTCGCAGTCGGCGAACTTGGCTTTGGCTTCTGCCCACATCTCGTCGGCCGATTCCACATGAGTCACTCTTATGTTTTTCTCCGTTGTGGTTATGCTCACAGGGCCGCTTATCAGCTCCACGGTCGCGCCTCTTCTTGCGCATTCCTCGGCTATGGCGTAGCCCATCTTTCCGCTCGAGAAGTTGCTTATGTATCTCACAGGGTCGATTTTCTCGACAGTCGGACCTGCCGTTATCATCACTTTCTTGTTCTCCAGATCTCTCGTCTGCTTGCCTTGAAGCATTCTCACCATCTCCTCGACTATCGCTTCCGGCTCTTCCATTCTGCCTTTGCCCACGAGTCCGCTGGCGAGCTCTCCGTCTCCTGGCTCTATTATCATCACTCCGTCCTCTTTCAGCTGCTTGAGGTTGCTCTGTGTTGTTCTGTGCTTATACATGTCCAGGTCCATGGCTGGAGCGATGGCTACTGGGCATTTGGCGGAGAGGTACGATGTCATCAGAAGATTGTCGGCTATGCCGTTTGCCATTTTGCCGATGGTGTTGGCTGTGGCTGGCGCTATGAGGTAGGCGTCCGCCCATATTCCGAGGCTGACGTGCGAGTTCCAGCTGCTGTTGGTGGGGTCGAAGAAGTCTATGAGAATAGGGTTCTTGGTGAGTGTCGCCATTGTCAGCGGAGTGATGAACTGCTTTGCGAGCTCCGTCATCACCACTTTCACCTCGGCGCCTTCCTTCACCAGCAGTCTTGCTATCTGCGCGCTCTTGTACGCGGCGATGCTGCCTGTTATTCCAAGTAGAATGTGCTTTCCTTCAAGTCTTGACATCGTTATATATAATTAAAGGACAAGCTTAATGTTTGGTTCTGTTCTCCCCAACCTTTAACTTGTCCTTATTGTATTTGTTTGTTTCGCAGGCTGGCCGCCTGTGGCGAAACGTTGTCTTATTTCTTCAGCTTTGCGTTAGACGCAGTGTCGCGGATATACAGCTTTCCGTCGATGTATTCCTGAGTAGCGATCAGAGTTGGCTTAGGCAGCTTCTCGTAGTAGCGTGAGATCTCGATCTGCTCTCTGTTCTCAAACACCTCTTCAAGATTGTCTGTGTAAGAAGCGAACTCTTGCAGTTTCTTCTCCAGTTCGTTCTTGAGCTCTATGCTTATCTGGTTAGCTCTCTTTCCAAGAACATTGACCATCTCGTAAACGTTCATGTCGTCCTTGAGCATTGAGTTTACGTCTCTTGTGACTGTTGTTACAGGTGC
>CAMHCZ010000172.1 GCA_946183755.1 uncultured bacterium
CTTACTACCTTATCGATATAATTCTTTGCCAATCTAAAGGCTTCCTGTACGCTTCTTCCTTTTCCTGTCAATTCATATAAGTTTACAGCTGCATAATAATTGTACGGCATTATTCTTGTCGGATGATCTCCGTTTCTTATCTCCACAAAAACATTTCCGTCTTTAAACTTGTAATATTTTGAAGTTGTGGAAGTCGCGTTGTGTTTTTCTGCATTTGTATATATGCTACTGTAATATTCGCGTAACATTTTATCGACAGCATGAATTTTCTTCATTCTTGCCGGCGTTGCTCTTTTGTTTCGTGGCATTCCGATTCCTGCCACTGCTGGCTTTCTAAATGCCAGCACCGCCGCAAAAGCAAGCAAGCCGAAACCTAATATTTTTGTGTCGTCGTGTCTCATCGTTTCATGACTTATCTTATGTAAAGCGTTTAAAACTAGTAGTATGTTTTTATGTTGAAAATTATCGTGTTCTGAAAAAGTTCGCTATGTTTGTAGTGTAAAGGGAAAGCCGACACTGAGGAATAGATAATTCGGCAGCGGTTTGTCGGAGCCGCTCAAGGCCGTTGAAAAGTGCATAGGATTATGCGTTATCTTTCCTTCCTTTACTTTATTTATTAGACTATTCAGTCGTTTTTCGTTTCATAACATATCTTATGTTGAGCGTTTAAAACAGAAATTTTCATTGGTCGTTTAATCTTGTTGCTTTTTTGTCAAAATCTCCATTGTATATATTCTCTGGGTTTATATCAAACCCATTGTCTCCCCAACATATTGTGCCATATTCGACCTTTACATTGGCGAATAGAGATTTGTCAAGATACTTGCGTATGAGCGGACTTTTGCTCTCGCTGACGAATTTGTGCAAGTCAATGACTTTGCTTTGTCCATCTGAGAAAGAGACTTCTATCTCATAGTCTCTTAAATATTTTGCTTTAATGATTCTCATTTTATTTTCTTGTTAATTATTATTCTTTGAATGTCAACGTAGTTCTCAAAATATTGTTGCCATGCAAATAGGATACTGTACTTATAAACGGAAATAAAATCTTTCAGTTGTTTCTCTTTCGCTTTATTGTTTCATAACTTATCTTATGTAAAGCGTTTAAAACAAAAATCGGCGGTGAGCATCACCGCCGATTTTTGTTTATTCGTCATCGAGTTTGAGAACAGCGAGGAATGCTTTCTGCGGCACTTCCACGCTTCCAATCTGTTTCATTCTCTTCTTTCCTTCTTTCTGTTTTTCCAGCAGCTTACGCTTACGCGATATATCGCCTCCGTAACACTTCGCTGTCACATCCTTGCGCACAGCCTTGATGGTCTCTCGCGCGATGATTTTCGCTCCTATGGCTGCTTGCACAGCGATGTCGAACTGTTGTCTCGGTATCAGTTCCTTCAGCTTGCTGCACATCTTGCGTCCGAGCGATGCGGCATTGTCGAAGTGTATCAGAGCCGACAGCGCGTCAACCTTCTCGCCGTTCAGCAGTATGTCCAGCCTGACGAGGTGCGACTGCCTGTAGTCGGTTATGTGGTAGTCGAACGACGCGTAGCCTTTCGATATGCTCTTCAGCTTGTCGTAGAAGTCGAATACAATCTCGCCGAGCGGCAGGTCGTACATGAGTTCTATGCGGTCGCCTGATATGTAGTTTTGTGTTATCAGCTCGCCTCTCTTTCCGAGACATAGCGTCATTATGTTTCCTATGAATGCGGTCTTGGTTATTATCGACGCTCTGATGTACGGCTCGTCGATATGGTCGATGGTCGTCACTTCCGGCAGTCCGGCAGGGTTGTGCACCTCCACCATAGCGCCTTTCTTCGTGTAAACCTTGTATTGCACGTTAGGCACGGTGGTTATGACCTCCATGTTGAACTCGCGCGACAGACGCTCCTGTACAATCTCCATGTGCAGCAGTCCGAGGAATCCGCAGCGGAAACCGAATCCCAGCGCTACAGAGCTTTCTGGCTCGAATGTCAGCGATGCGTCGTTGAGCTGCAGCTTCTCGATGGATGCGCGCAGGTTCTCGAATTCGGATGTCTCTATCGGGTAAACTCCGGCGTAGAGCATCGGCTTCACTTCCTGGAATCCTGCCACAGCTTCGTCGCACGGCTTGTCGATGTGTGTTATTGTGTCGCCGACCTTCACTTCTCTTGACGTCTTGATTCCAGATACTATGTATCCTACATCTCCAGCCTTCAGCTCTTTTGTCGGTCTTCTGGTGAGTTCCAGCACGCCAATCTCGTCGGCGTCGTATTCCTTGCCTGTCGCCACGAACTTCACTCTGTCGCCGCTGTGTATCGTTCCGTTTATCACCTTGAAGTACGCGATAATGCCGCGGTATGAGTCGAACACGGAGTCGAAAATCAGACATTGCAGCGGTGCCTTGTCGTCGCCTACAGGCGGCTCCACTCTTTCCACGATTGCGTCGAGTATCTCATCGACACCCATGCCGGTCTTTCCGCTCGCTCTTATTATGTCCTCTCGCTTGCATCCGAGCAGCTCTATTATCTGGTCCTCCACTTCGTCGGGCATCGCGCTGTCCACGTCCATTTTGTTCATCACAGGGATGATTTCCAGGTCGTGCTCTATCGCCATGTACAGGTTTGAGATTGTCTGCGCCTGTATGCCTTGCGTGGCGTCAACCACAAGCAGCGCGCCCTCGCATGCGGCTATGCTTCGCGACACTTCGTATGAGAAGTCCACGTGTCCCGGAGTGTCAATGAGGTTCAGTATGTATGTCTCGCCGTTTTTGTGCTTGTAGCCCATCTGTATGGCGTGGCTTTTTATGGTTATGCCTCTCTCTCTCTCCAGGTCCATGTCGTCGAGCACCTGCGCTTGCATGTCCTTCTTCTCCACAGCGTTAGTGCGTTCCAGCAGTCTGTCGGCCAGAGTGCTCTTTCCGTGGTCAATATGCGCTATGATGCAGAAGTTTCTTATGTTTTTTATGTTAGCCATGTTTATGGTTAATTATGTGCTTGTGTTATAGTCACGCAAAGATATGACAAAATGCCTTTTTATTAAAATCCAAGCGGCTATTGGGCAATAAAAAAGCCACTCTTTTTAGAGCGGCTTTTTTGCTTATGTTTTGTTTCTGTTAGTTCAGTTTGAATACGACTGGCAGTGTGAACTTACAACGTACTTTCTTACGGCTCTGCTCACCTGGAATCCAGTTAGGCATCTTCTTGATGACAGCTACGGCCTCTTTGTCCAGATCTGGGTCAACGCCTCTGAGCACAACAACATCAACGATAGAACCGTCTCTGTTTACTGTGAACTGGCATATTACACGACCTTGGATTCCAGACTCCTTGGCAGCTGCTGGGTAGTTCAGGTTCTTGTTCAAGAACTTGTACAATGCATCCTGACCGCCTGGGAACTCTGGAGCTTTCTCCACAGCCACGAACACAACGTCTTCGTCCTTTTCTACAGGCTTAGCCACAGGTGCTGGTGGTGGAGGTGGTGGTGCTATCACGTCAGTGACCTTAGACTCAGAGTTGAAAGCGTCAGTGCTTGTAGCAACCTCTTTGTCTGTCACTTTGATTTCTGGTGGAACTTCAACAGGCACCTCTGGAGCTGGTGGAGGTGGTGTCAACTGCTGCTGGGTTTGTACAACCATTTCCTCTTCCTCGAACACGATCTGGGACATGTCGTCTGT
>CAMHCZ010000173.1 GCA_946183755.1 uncultured bacterium
AATCTTTGTTTTCAACGATTTTTTCTGTTTTTACTTTGTTATTTACTGCTTTTGTTCCCATAATTAATATTATGTTAAATAGTAATTTCTGAGCATTGCTCTGGTTCTTGTGACTCACAAAAAACTGGCATAAGCATAAAAAAAACTCCGATGTTTTCGCATCGGAGTTTTT
Organism: uncultured bacterium; assembly: GCA_946183755.1. Classification (GTDB taxonomy): domain Bacteria; phylum Bacteroidota; class Bacteroidia; order Bacteroidales; family Paludibacteraceae; genus UBA4363. The sequence continues at coordinate 173 of CAMHCZ010000173.1, forward strand.
TGTTGAGTTATCGTGATTGAATTACATCGCTGCTCTTGTGTCCTTCATCAGCTTGTCGTATTTGTTGAAGTTCGCGTTATCCTTTATGCTGTAGTAATAACTGCGGAGCTTCGCATATACCTTGGCAAGATTATCAAGCAAGCCTGGATCTACTGGCGACTTCATGGCTCTCGCCTTTTCGATGTAATTGATAGCCTCGTTATAATTGGCTACAAACTGCTCTCTTTCTGCCTTAGCCTTAGCTGGATCCTTTCTTTCTACGTTTATGGCTTCCTCATAGTGGTCATCGCCCACCATTTTCTTGTAGTCGCCGTATGCGTAAGTGATGTCGTATGATTCAGGATTCATGCTCAAAGCCTTCTTGTAGTCTGCATCAGCCTCTGGACGAGTCTTTGCTGTCAATCCATTGATGTTTGCTCTTACAAGGTAATAAACAAAACTGTTTGGATTCATTTGAATCGCTTTGTCCAACTTAGTTTTAGCCTGCTCTGAACGTCCTGCCCAAAGGTCGTGCTGCAGTGTCAGAGTAAGGAATGTTGGGTCTTCTGGATACTTTTTGTTAGCATCAATGGCAATCTTCTCAGCCTTCGCTGTGTCACCGTTAGAAAGCACGTCATTATATACGTTTCTAAGGGTGAGTTTGTAATTGTCTCTTGCATTGATGAACAAGGAATCGTTAGGATTCAGTTTCTCGTAGCCCTTGAAAAGCTTTGTTTCAGGAAGAGCTGCCACATCGGCGAAAACCTTGTTAGCCTCTACAGCCTTGCCGTTCTGGAAAAGGATTGCGCCATAGTTATTAAGGTAATCCTTGTTGGCATAGACTTTCTTCACAATGTCGTTGTGATACTTGAGCTTGCCCTTTCTCTTAGGGTTGTTCTGGCTCTCAATCACGTCCAGCGAGTCTGCGATCAGCCATGTTTTGTATGCGTTGTATGCTGCTTCGCTCTGGATGTTGACATCCGGGTTTTGTGGAGGCACCTGGAATCTTTTGTCAGCTTCAAACTCGAACTGCTTTGAATAAATGAGTCCTTTTGTGTACCATGCCTCTACATCGCTGGCTGTTGCAGGGTTCTGCAAAGCCTCGTTTATTGTGCTTATGGCTTTTGCGAAATCCGGAGTTTCGCCACCTGCCAATTTCTTCGCCTCTTTTATTTTTTCAGCCTGTGAAAAAACGCTTGCGGCAGAAACTAACATAGCCACGCAAATTGCAAACTTTTTCATGTTTTGTTCTTTTTAATGGTTAATGTCTGATGTGTTTCAAATAGTGTGCCGTATTCAGTACGGCTTTCTGCTATTCATTGTTGTTTTCAGTTGTGGTGGTGTTTTCTGTGTCCTCCACTACCCCTTCGTTTTCTGCGTCTTCCTCGTGGTCAACTACGCAAACAGAAGCGATCTCGTCGTTCTGGTTTCGCTTGCCGAGGTTTATGAGCTTGACGCCCTGTGTCGCTCTGCCCATTACTCTGAGGCTTGCCACTGCGATTCTGATAGTGAGAGCGGACTTGTTGATAATCATCAGGTCGTTGTCGTCGGTCACCGACTTGATGGCTACGAGTTGTCCTGTCTTGTCGCTGATATTCAGTGTCTTGACACCCTTTCCGCCACGGTTTGTGATTCTGTAGTCGTCTATTGGAGAACGTTTTCCGTATCCCTTCTCAGAGACTACGAGTACATTGTTTTCTGTCTCAGGCTCTATGGCTATGACTCCTACAACCTCGTCGTCGTCGCCGTTGAGAAGCATACCTCTAACGCCGGTCGCTGTACGTCCCATCTCACGAACCTTCGACTCGTTGAATCTCAGTGCCTTGCCGAACTTGTTGGCCATGATGATTTCGCTGTTGCCTGATGTGAGAAGCACTTCGATAACCTTGTCGCCTTCTCTCAATCCGATAGCTATCACACCATTTGTTCTTGGTCTTGAGTATTCTTGGAGTCTTGTCTTCTTTATCACACCGTTTTGTGTAGCGAACACAAGGTAATGTGTCGAATTGAAGTCACTGTCAAGCAACTGCTTTGTGCTTATATATGCTGTGACTGCATCGTCCGACTCGATGTTCAGAAGATTCTGTATCGCTCTGCCCTTCTGTGTCTTGTTGCCTTCTGGTATCTCGTAAACCTTGAGCCAGTAGCAACGTCCCTTCTGTGTGAAGAGAAGCAGTGTCTGGTGCATTGTCGCAGGGTAAATATGCTCGATGAAGTCGTCGTCGCGAGAGCTGCTGCCCTTCACTCCTACTCCGCCTCTGTGCTGCTCCTTGAATTCTGAGAGCGGCGTACGCTTGATGTAGCCCATATGTGATATGGTGATAACCATGTCGTCGTCGGCGTAGAAGTCTTCTGCGTTGAACTCCTCGGAAGCATATACGATGTCGGTCTTGCGGTCGTCGCCGTACTTCTCCTTTATCTCGATGAGCTCATCCTTGACAATCTTCATCTGCAAGTCGTTGTTAGCGAGGATTTCGTTATATCTTGCTATCATCTTCTGCAGTTCTGCGTACTCGTTGTTGAGGTCGTCGACAGCAAGGTTTGTCAACTGTCCGAGACGCATCTCGACAATTGCCTTAGCCTGCTCGTCGTCGAGCGAGAAGCGCTCCTTCAGGTTGTTTCTTGCCTCTTCCTGGTTCTTGGAGTTGCGGATTATCTTTACGACCTCGTCAATGTTGTTCACCGCGATGATCAATCCTTCGAGGATGTGCGCTCTTTTCTGTGCTTTCGCAAGCTCGAATTTCGTTCTTCTCACGACAACTTCGTGTCTGTGGTCAACGAAGTAGCGGATCATATCCTTGAGGTTGAGCAGCTGCGGACGGCCTTTCACGAGCGCGATGTTGTTCACGCTGAATGATGACTGCAACTGGCTGTTTTTGTAAAGACGGTTGAGCACAACGTTGGCGTTTGCGTCTTTCTTTATCTCGATGACAATACGCATACCGGAACGGTCGGTCTCGTCATTGATGCCAGAGATGCCGTCCACTTTCTGCGAACGAACCAAATCTGCGATTTCTTGTATAAGCTGTGACTTATTAACAAGGTATGGTATCTCTGTGACGATGATTTTCTCTCTGCCGTTGGACTCGGTTTCTATCTCCACTTTCGAGCGGATAGTCATGTGTCCCCTTCCGGTCTCGAATCCGGATTTTACTCCAGCGTATCCGTATATGATGCCGCCTGTTGGGAAGTCCGGGGCCTTGATGTATTTCATCAGTCCCTCGATGTCTATTTCAGGGTCGTCGATGTACGCGCATGTTCCGTCGATAACCTCGCTTAGGTTGTGAGGAGCGATGTTTGTGGCCATTCCGACTGCGATACCAGACGCTCCGTTAACGAGAAGGTTTGGTATTCTTGTAGGAAGCACGGTAGGCTCCTTGAGTGTCTCGTCGAAGTTGCTCTGGAAGTCAACAGTGTCCTTGTCGAGGTCAACGAGCATATCCTCGGCGATTTTTCTAAGTCTTGCCTCGGTGTAACGCATGGCAGCAGGGTCGTCGC
>CAMHCZ010000174.1 GCA_946183755.1 uncultured bacterium
CGAGCTCCGGCAAGAGCAAGTACAACAGCGCGGCCAAGAAAAAGAAGAAATAACGTAATAGCATACGCATAAAAGATGACAGGCGGACTTCGGTCCGCCTGTCGTCGTTTTTTATGTTGTTATCTGATTTTCCTGATTATGTGCTTTATTTTAGTCACGATGCGCTTTAGGAATAGGAAATGGTTTTGATAATAAACCGTGAAGAAGAATTTGCGCATCACATAGGACATGGCTTTTTCAAAGTCGCCGGCATTTGCCTTAATTTCCTTCTCAAAACTCGGTCTGAATTTGTTCTTCACTGACGGATGCCTCAGTTGCGGGTCGCCGTTTATAGGCTCTCTCACTGGGCGCTCTTCGGCGATAATTCTCTTGCTTTCAATCAGGTTTTTGATGAAGGATTCTCCTTTCGCGCTGTTCACCAGAATGCTAGACACCTTTTTATTATTGAAGCTGCATGACGCCATCCTCCCAAGTCCTTTGTAGTCGCTCAGTGTGGCGTCGGAGATTCTTTTGTCCTTCGCGAACTGGCAGTGATAGCAGTTTTCGCGGTAACTTATGGCTCTGTGGTAGCCGAATTGGTATTTGTCGCCGTCAACAATGCGTTGCGCATAGAAACGCTCTCCTTGCTCGTCATACATCGAGAATGTGAACGTGTCGGTTTGCAATGCCGGGTCGCGGAATGATATTCGCGCAGCTTTCTTGCCCGACTCTTCTTCCAGGGTCTTGATGTGCTGCTGCAGATAGCTGCTTGGTGTCACGCCGTGGCACACGACATCCATCAAAAGCAGATTTTCATTGTCTCTGAATATTTTTCTAAGCGCGGCTATTTGGCATGGGAGACCGATTACAACGGCTTTCTCGTTAGCGTCTAATATCTCCTTTATTCTTGGAAATAATTCGTAAACCGAGCTGAAAACGTATTTTGAGTTTTTGAATTCTGCTATGGCGCTCCGTTCTTTCGCGCTCTCCATAGATACAGAGAAATCTTCATTCATCTTTGCGCCAGCTATGTGTCTGCCTTCGTCTATGGCGGCTTTATAGACTTCTGCCGCTATGCCGCCGGATGCGCTGGTCCTGCGTTCTTCTGCGTCTGCGCTCCACGCGGCATAAGCCTTCATTGGTGATGCGTATTCCACAGGCGAGAGAATGGGGCAGACACTTTGGCAGCGATTGCACGATATGCAGTCGGTGTCGTTTATTGCGGGGTAGAGCAGTCCTTGCTCATTTTCTTTCATCGTGATGCATTGCTTTGGGCAGACGTAGGCGCATGCGCCGCAAGCTGTGCATTGCTCGGTTTTCGCTAACTGTATCATAATTTGTGCGCTTTAATGAAATGCCACAAGGTACAAAAAATATATTGTTTGCAAAAGTGTGGCGCAGATTCTAAAATAGGATTGATTTCGTCAAATCATAGATTATGATTTTAGTCCTCTCATATTGTTGCTATAGGTGGCATTTGAGTAATAAATAGAATTGTAAAATCTAAAATGTGAAACAAAATGCAAGTAGATGTTTTGTTGTGTTGACAAAATGTATTTATTTTGCGCTGCAATTTTACAAAAAGGACTATTTAGAGTAATATAAGTATGCAAACGTCAAGTGTAAAAACGCGCTGGAAAGTGATGATGACAGCGCTTGTTATTATTGTAGTCGCAGGGCTGTTCGCTTCGGAGCCCTCTTTTGAATGCGACTTTAGTGTTGTAAGTACCGGCGATGTGGCATGGCTCATCACTGCCACAATCTTTGTGCTGATGATGACACCGGGACTGTCTTTCTTTTACGGCGGAATGGTAGGGGCGAAAAACGTTATTTCCACCATGCTGCAGAGTTTCATTGCCATGGGACTTATCAGTGTCCTGTGGGTGGCATTCGGTTTCAGCCTTTGTTTTGGCGACGACATAGGCGGCATCATCGGCGACCCGACGCGCTTCCTCATGTTCCACGATGTCGGTGCTGACGTCTATACCACTCCGACTGGCAAGATCCTCGGTGGCGCTACGATACCTTTGGCGCTCTACGCCTTGTTTCAGATGAAGTTCGCCATCATCACGCCGTCGCTCATCACTGGCTCATTCGCCGAGCGTGTGCGTTTCTCGGCTTACCTCGTCTTCATGGTCTGGTTCTTCGTGCTCATCTATTGTCCATTGGCGCACATGACATGGCATCCGGACGGACTGTTCATGAAGTGGGGCGTGGTCGATTTCGCTGGAGGTATTGTTGTTCACGCTTCTTCGGGCGTCGCAGCGCTTGCCGGCGCGATATTCCTCGGTCGTCGTGCCTCGTTCTCGCGCCATTCCGAGCCTGCGAATATTCCTTTTGTGCTGCTTGGCGCGGCATTGTTGTGGCTCGGATGGTTCGGCTTTAATGCCGGTAGTTCGCTGCGTGCCGACGGCTTAGCCATAAAAGCCTTTCTGAATACGAATACGGCTTCGGCAACAGCCATGATGACATGGATTTTCTTCGACTGTCTGCGTGGTCGCAAGCCCTCAGCCATGGGCGCGGCTGTAGGTTGCGTGGTAGGTCTTGTGGCTATAACTCCGTCGGCTGGCTACGTCACTGTGGGGCAGAGCATCTTCATCTCATTCGTCATTACCATAATATGTAACATAGCTGTTCACTGGAGAAGCCACACTCGCATCGACGACGCTCTTGACGTCTTTCCTACTCACGGCACAGGCGGTATATTCGGCACTCTCCTTACGGGAATATTCATACAAGAAGGACTTATCGCCGGCACATGGGAGGGATTCTGTGTGTTCCTGTTCCATTTGCTCGCTGTGGCTATGGTTGTGCTGTACTCTTTTGGCATGAGCTATCTCGGTTATTGGCTCATCGACAAGGCTATACCTATGCGTGTCTCTATGATGAGCGAGCGTATCGGTCTCGACTTCAGTCAGCATGACGAGCATTACGGATTCGCGCATATTGGCGAGCGCGAGATTGCCGAATATGAGGAGTATATTCGTGAGAAAGAGAAAAAGTAGCGTTTCGCTATATTGATATTGAGCCGTGGCGTAATTATATATGTGTCGCGGCTCATTTTTTTTGTATGCGCTGTCTGTAAGTTGTTATTTTTTAGAGTGAAATAAACGGCACATTGTTTTTGATATTAAAAAAATAAGACTACCTTTGCAGTCCCATTATTATCCGAGAGAAGATAATCTTTTCTGAGTGAGCGGCTAACGAACCTTTAGCCTTAGAGTTAGCAAGGCGTCAGAAAGCGGATTATCAAATAAAAATGGTAAAACAAACTAAAAACAACAAAAGGTGAATACATTAAGTTACAAGACCGTTTCGATTAATGCAGAGACTGCAAAGAAGGAGTGGGTCGTAGTAGACGCTAAGGATCAGGTAGTTGGTCGTCTGGCATCAAAAGTAGCAAAACTCTTAAGAGGCAAGTACAAACCAAGTTTCACTCCTCATGTAGATTGCGGTGACAACGTTATCATCATCAACGCATCTAAGATTCAGATGACTGGCAAGAAGTGGACTGACAAGGAGTATCTTTCATACACTGGATATCCAGGCGGTCAGAGAAGTGTGACTCCTGAGAAGCTTTTCCAGAAGAGTCCTGAGAAGTTGGTAAAGAAAGTTGTTAAGGGCATGCTGCCAAAGAATAAGCTCGGCGCAAAGCAG
>CAMHCZ010000175.1 GCA_946183755.1 uncultured bacterium
GACCTTATGAATCCTAACACAAACGTAGTCGTAAGCAGTTGGAAAATAGACAACGTGACTGTTCATCAGGGAAAAGACGAGGAGTCAGCCACAATCACCTATTCCACAACCGACGCAACAAAACAGTAGTCCTAAAAGGAATAAAAGCCGACATTATATTTGAGAATCCGCAACAATTCACACTGGGAGTGAATGTTGCGGATTCCGCATTATGCCATGTTTCATAACTTATCTTATGTAAAGCATTTAAAACCAAGCTATTCATTCTGGCACTTCGACTTGCTTCAGCATTTCGGCTACGCTTGGTGACCGAATGCAATTGACAACAGCGGACAAAAACACCCACCATACAAAACAAAAAAGGCTTGACATTTCTGCCAAGCCTTTTCTATTCTCAAAACCCTCGGTTTAGAGGTTTGCCTTAATCTTGCTTATTGTCTCATTGTACTGCTCGTCAGTGAGATAAGTCTTCTTTGGGTTCATCTCGATGACACCGCCGAAGTTGTATCCGCCCTTGTACTTAGGCACGATGTGCATATGGAGGTGCGACAATGTGTCGGCAAATGCTCCGTAGTTTATCTTGTCTGGGTTGAACGCCTTCTGGATTGCGTTTCCAACCTTTGCCACATCTCTCATGAACGCGTTTCTCTGCTCCTCAGACAGCTCGTGGAACTCCACGCCGTGGTCCTTGTAAACCACATTGCAGCGTCCTGGGTGGCTCTGCTCCTTGAAAAGGAACAACTGCGAAACCTCAAGATCCGCGATCTTTATCATTAACTCGTCGAGCACTGGAAGGTGCTGGCAATACAAACACTCTGATTTTGGTGATGCCATAATTCTTGTTTTTTTAGTTTAGATTTATTGATTATGAAATTAACTGTTTGCGTGATCCACATTCTCCTCGCCGTCGCGCATAGCTGTCTCGAGATACAATGTTCTTGTTCTGCGGTCGCACACCTCCGATGGTCCGAAGAACTGTATTGGGCCAGGGAAAGCGAAGTTGTCCTTGTCGCCGCTCGACCATGCTGGTCTCAGCGCCTCGAGGCATTTGTATGGCGCGCCCTTCAAATCCACAAGCGCCTTCTTGATTACAGGCACATCCTTGCCGTTACGTCTCTCCATGTTCATCATGGATACGATAGGCACACCTCCTGCGATCCATTTGTCAACGCTGTAATATGTATTGTGGATTATAGACATGTAGCCGGTCAATCCTTCTGCGATGAGCACTGATGCGTTATAGCCGAGAGTATAGCAGTAGTCCGCATCGAAGTTCGATGGGAACGCGCAACGTCCTTCGTATCCGAAGAAGTGGCTCAGTGTCTTGAACTTGCCTTTGTATGTGCCCTCTTCCTTCAGTATGCTAAGACGTTTCTTCACCATCTCGATGAGCATTTTCTCAGTCTCGATGAGAGAAACCTGCACATTTCCGTGGTCGTCACGGTCCATAGTCAGCTGTTTTGCAATGAACAGAGGCAATGTCTCATACACAGCCGCGTTCTTGCTCGACAGGTTCTTCAGCACGTATGAATACTTCTCGTCGTCGGCCTTCAGCATCTTGAATTTCTTATTGTCGGCGAGCAGTTCGTTAAGCTCCGCAATAAGGCTTCTCATATCTGGCACGAACTCCAAAAGACCTTCCGGAACAAGCACTGTTCCGAAGTTCTTGCCTGCGTCCGCTCTTCTTACCACTGAGTCAACTATCAAGTCGATGACATTAGAAAGGTGCCACTGCTTGGCTGCGACCTCCTCTGATATTACGCAGACATTAGGGTGAGTCTGCAGAGCGCACTCCAATGTGATGTGCGAAGCCGAACGTCCCATCAGACGTATGAAGTGCCAGTACTTTCTTGCGGAAGCGGCATCGCGCTGAATATTGCCGATGAGCTCCGAATAAACCTTGCTGGCAGTGTCGAATCCGAATGAAATCTCGATATTCTCGTTCTTCAAGTCGCCGTCGATTGTCTTAGGACAGCCGATAACCTGAATGTCGATGTTCTTCTGCTGGTAATACTCCGCAAGCATACATGCGTTTGTGTTCGAGTCGTCGCCGCCGATTATGACAATCGCCTTGATGCCAAGCTTCTGGCATATCTCAGCGCCCTTGTCAAACTGCCATTCCTCTTCCAGCTTCGTACGTCCAGAGCCGATGATGTCGAAACCACCCATGTTTCTGAAGTTATCGATGATGTCGCCAGTCAACTCAATGTACTTATGGTCGATGAGTCCCGAAGGACCGCCGAGGAATCCATAAAGCTTGCTGTCCGGGTGATTATGCTTGACACCGTCGTACAAGCCGCTTATGACATTATGACCACCCGGCGCCTGACCGCCCGACAGTATAACGCCCACATTCATTGCTATGGTTTCTTTTGTGTCGTCCGGCTCAAGTTCAACGACCGGTTTGCCGTAAGACTTTGGGAACAAGGCCTTGATAGCCTCTTTGTCTTCTGCGGCCTCTGTCTGTCCTATAACCTTGATTCTTACGTTGCCTTTCAGCACTTCAGGCAACTTTGGTTGATACGTTGCACGTGCTACCTGCAACGGACTTTTCTTATTCTCGTCAAACATAGCTTATTGCGTTTTATATTGTTTATGTTTCTGAGAGCCTTTACCTCCTCTCGTGCACTCCCTTATGCAAATTTAAATAAATGTTTCATCAATATCAACATAATACAGTTGTTATAAAACATCAAAAGCGACCTTTCCACAACATTTTCAAACGCTCCAGCAGTTTGTTCTCGCTCGGGTTTTCCTGCGGTTTCCAGATCGATGTGCCATTGATTTCGTCAGGAAGGAACTGTTGCTCAACGAAATGTCCGGGATAATCATGGGCATATTTATAATCCGCTCCGTACCCCAGCTGCTTCATCAGTTTCGTAGGAGCATTTCTCAGATGCAACGGCACTGGCAGATTGCCCGTCTGCTTAACCAACTGTATGGCGTCGTTTATCGCACAATAAGCGGAGTTGCTCTTCGGGCTTGAGGCTAAATAGATTGTTGTCTCGGCAAGAGTTATGCGGCATTCCGGCCAGCCAATCTTCGAGACTATGTCAAAGCACGTGTTTGCAAGAAGCATTGCGTTGGGATTCGCCAGCCCAATGTCCTCCGACGCCAATATTACAAGCCTACGGGCTATGAACTTAGGGTCCTCGCCGCCCTCGACCATCCTCGCCAACCAGTAAACAGCCGCATCCGGGTCGCTGCCTCTGACCGACTTGATGAAGGCGGATATTATGTCGTAGTGCATCTCGCCGTCCTTGTCATAAGCCATAGGGTTCTGCTGAAGGCAAGAGGTGACGATTTCGTCATTTATCACGACATCGCCATCCGACGAGTTCACGACAAGCTCTATTGTATTAAGGAGTTTCCGCGCATCGCCTCCGGAAAAACGCATCAGGGCAGTCGTCTCCTCCACTTTTATGTTTCTGTTCTTCAAGACTTCGTCCTGCGTAAGAACACGGTTTATAAGCTCGTCCAGATCGTCCTTGTCCAAAGGTTTAAGGACATAAACCTGACTTCTCGACAGCAATGGGGTTATCACTTCGAACGACGGGTTCTCTGTCGTGGCGCCT
>CAMHCZ010000176.1 GCA_946183755.1 uncultured bacterium
ACAAGGGCCGCACGGTGAACTTCAAGAACACCATCATCATCATGACGTCGAACCTTGGCTCTGACCTGATAAGGGAGAACTTCGAGAAGATAACTCCGCAAAACCAGGCGGAAGTGGTGGAGAAGACCAAGAGCCAGGTCATGGAGATGATGAAGAAGATTATCCGTCCGGAGTTCCTCAACCGTATCGACGAGATGATAATGTTCTCGCCACTCAGCAGCGACGAGATTAAGCAGATTGTACGCTTGCAGATAAACAGCGTGAAGAAGATGCTTAAGGACAGCGACGTGGAGCTCGACGTGACCGACGAGGCTGTGGCGAGAATAGCACAGGAAGGCTACGACCCAGAGTTCGGAGCGCGCCCTGTCAAGAGGGTGATACAGCGCTGTGTGCTCAACGAACTGAGCAAGCAGCTGATTGCCGACAAGGTGGACCGCACGAAGCCTATAGTCGTGGACGTGAAGAACGGAGAACTTGAGTTCAGAAACTAATGCTTATGGCATAAAACAAAAAGAGCAGATTGAAAAATCTGCTCTTTTTTGTGTTTAACTCTTTGCTTAGAACTTGACTCCAGCAGAGATTGAAACGTTATGGATAAGTGATGTGAGTTCCGCTTTGTTCAGCTTTATTTCTGTTGCTGGGTTACCTGTGATTTTATCAGCGATCTTGTAATCGTAAGCGTAGAAGTCAAAATCCTGCTGCTTCAGTTGATAAGACAGGTCAACATACCAGAATCCCTTGTGGTAGCCAAGTCCGGCAGAGTAGTAGTTTGTCCATCTGTCAACAAAGAACTCTGGACTTGTGTAATATGTCTCAAACAATTCCATTGTAACATTGTCCTTGTCGGCGAATGGCGATGTCACGAAAGCGTAACCGCAACGCAGGAAGAGACCGTCAACGACATTCACCTCAGCACCGACGCGCAGAGAGTGCGAAGCCTGGAATTTGTCCTTTATGTTGTTGTTTTCCACACGGTAGTTCCAGTCACGTCCGCCGTCCTCGCGTATCTTCATTGTGTTATAGTCTGCGATCTGATAGTCAACAGAAATGAGTCCTCTGTGTCCCAATACTCCAGCTATACTGAAGTTGTATTTCCATGGAGAGAGCACTTCATAGTATTCATTGTAATTGTCTGGTCTTGCGTCTCCATCTACGTCTGTTCTTGCAATCAGTCTGCTGTACAAATGATCTCTTACTCCATAATTATCTTCAGATGAAGTGAACAGTGTAGGTGAGTGTACTGCCGCACCAATGCGGAGCTGATCGATAGGCTTAACAATTACACCGGCGCTGAAGTTCACTCCTGTTCCTTTTGTCTCTGTGCGATTGATAAGTTTTACATCTCCTCCGTTGGCAAAACTTTCATAATAAGAAGTCTCGCGATTATAATAAAGGTCTTGCACGCCCATCGAAACTCCCCAATATACCATATTGCTTATGTTCATTCCGTATGAGAATGTGTACTCGTTCAAGTAACCTCTCTCTTCGCTCAAATATTCAGGATTAACTGTTTCTCCTGGGTCGAGTGGGGTGGTTACGGCGGAAGTGTCTGCATTTGGCTTTACTAAATGAGCATCGATAGCCATTTTTGACAAATAACCATCAAGGTTGTTGTTAAAATGCGATTCGATGTAATCAGTTATCGAAGATTTCTGGTCTTGTGCCGAGATTGCCATGTTGCGATGGAAATCCTTAAGCTTGCTGTACGAGAAGCCGAAGTTGTTGCCAACCACGCCTTTGGATTTGTCCTTGTTGGTGTATCCGATGATGAACGAAGCGTGATTGAATGGCACGTGTGTTCTGCTGTCGTTTGTCGTTGTGCCGCCCCAGTCAGCGCTTGTCTTGTTTATGTTTACACCCATACCCAGCGAAACCTCCAGGAAACTTCTATATACTCCTAATCCGGCAGGGTTGATGTTGATGCTCGAAGGGTCGCCGCCGAGCGCTCCCATTGCACCGCCCATTCCAACGTATCTCGCGCTACCGATGATGTCGTTGGAGTTGAATTTCAGTGCGTCAAACTCATTTTGTGCCGATGCCGACGCAAGAGCCGCAATGAGCAAAGACGCTGTTACAATTGACTTTTTCATGATTATAATGTTTTGTTTGTTTGTAAATCGTGATTTTGAACGCATGTGGGCTTATCTTCTGCCTCCTCCGCCTCGTGAGCTTCCGCCTGAGCTTCGTCCGCTGCCTCCTGAGCTTCTGTAAGATGATCCACCTCCTGAGCTTCTGTATGAAGATCCTCCAGAACTTCTGTAAGATGAACCTCCCGAGCTTCTATAAGATGAGCCGCTTCCTGAGCTTCTATAAGAAGAACCGCTGCTGCTTCCCGAACTTCTGTATGAAGAGCTTCCGCTTGAGCCTCTGTAAGAAGAGCCGCTGTTGCCGGAGCTTCTGTACGATGTTCCACTGTTGCCCGAACTTCTGTACGATGTTCCACTGTTGCCAGAGCTTCTGTACGATGTTCCGCTACCAGAGTTTCTGTATGATGTTCCGCTGCCAGAACTTCTGTATGATGTTCCACTTCTGTATGAATTGCCGTTTCTGTTAGTTGTTGTTCCGGCGTTTCTGTACGAAGTCACGCCTCTTGTGCGGAAATCCCTGCGGCCTCTTTCGCTATAGTGGTTTCTGTAGTGGTATGGTCTGTGGTGGTATCCGTAATGGTAAGGTCTGTGCCATCCGTAGTAGTGGTAATAAGGTCTGTACCAGCTGTAGTAGCCGTAGTAGTATGGTCTATGCCATCCGTAGTAATAATCCCATGAGTACCATGAGTACCAAGGTCTGTAGTAGCCCCAGCTCCATCCCCAGTAGTTATATGGGCGGTAGAGCGACCATCCGGTCCAGCCCAGTCCCAGACCGAGTGTGAAGTAAGCCAGGTCGTCGCTGTCGTCGTCTATCACGATGGCGTTGTTGTGGTACTTCTTGATACGTCCGGAGTAGGTGTAGTCGCCGTCGTCTTCCGGAGTGTAGAAACTCGCGTCATACTGGTTGTAGGCTGCAGCTGCATTAGCGTCAATGTAGAAACCCTCCTGATAAGAAGTCGTGTTTCCGCTGGCGTCGCGCTGCGTCTTTGCGTAATAAACAGTGTCTCCCGAGACTCCCGTGATTTCTGTTTCCTCCTTTGGCTGTGCGGCCTTCTTTGCCACGGCTTTTCTGTGCTCTTGCAGAGCAGCAGCCTCTTTTTCCTTCTTTGCGTCGGATGAATTGTAGTAGATGTCATCGATTTGCGCATAGGCAAAGAGTGGGGCAACACAAGCGAAGAGAGCTAAAGTGGTCTTTTTCATAGTATGTTCCTCCTATATTTTATTGTTATACTCATTAAAACATAATCATCTGATGGCGTATATGCAATTGTTATGCCAATCTTAAAAAATGTTCAAATAATTATTATACTTATCTTTGTATATAGGTGATACACCTGTTATCTCGCCAACTGACTTGAAGTTCTTTTTCTTGTTTGTTGAACGATAGATCTCATATCCATCAGCCTTGACACTACCCTTA
>CAMHCZ010000177.1 GCA_946183755.1 uncultured bacterium
CCAGATTGCTTTTATTCACTGTCTCATACTGCACCATCAAGCCAATGGAATCTCCAGCCTGCACACTTGCCGACGGCATCGACACCACATGATAGCCTGGCAGCGCAAGCACAGTATCCCTTTCCGACAGCGCCGCCCACGTCGTAGTCGCCGGACTGCCGCCTTTCACCACCGCCGCCTCTATCTTTGTGTTCAACTGCGTTGTATAAACGCCTATAGCCTTGACATCAACACCGTTCGGATTTCCATAATAAGAAAACAACGTCACCGTGTCATTAGCCAAAGGCGCCTGACCACAAGCGCCAAGTCTATCTTTTGTCATTATGGTATCAGCCACGGCACGCTCTATACGGTTAATATAAGCCACAGGCTCAGCCAGCGTTCCCGAGTTATACGACAGATAATAATAGCCATTGACATGGCGCGACGTTCCATAGGAATCCTCAACAATCCATGCGCCAGGCGACGACGGCTTCTCCGCAAGATTGCCAAAGTCGTTGAAATCATCATCGTAGCCCACAATCACGCCGGCATGGTTAGGCTTCAGGGACAAAGAAGCCGCCTTGTCCACAGACATGTACGCCGAGTGGTTTACCGCATCGTAATATGGAGACTGGAGTTCAGCCGTATTAAGCACAACACTCACTGCGCCATAGCTTTTCAATGCGGCTTTCACCAATGCTATCGAAGCCGGCAAAGTGGAAGCGGCGTTAGAATACGGAATCTTGTTCACAGAGCCGACAAAATACTTGGCGTCCACGGTGTCGTCCTGCGCGTTCACCACCTTAGGACCTTGTCCTGATGCGTAATAAGCAATCGCATAGTCCACCGAACCGCCGTTCTCCACAGCGTTGTTATAAGCACGGTGCGCCACCATGTGCTCGGCCGACAGCACCGAATCCGGCGCGTATTCGTCATACGACCCATCAGCCTGATTTGACAGATAAGCCCAGTTCGCCATCACGGCATGAGCCGAAGCATGAGCCCAGCATGTGTTACCGCTCTGCACCACTGGGTCAGGCAGAGCGACATAGTCACGCACATCCCACCGTTCGGCATTAACCGAAAGCGCGGCCACTGACGCAAGTGCCAGCAATATTATCCTAAGTTGTTTTTTCATTTGTTCTCGGTTTTTCTCTTCAGTTCAGGATAAGAGATTCTTGTGTGATATATCGTTTTGAGCTTGGCTTTGAACGACTCTTTCACGAGTCCGACCTGCGCGAATGTTATGTTGGCGTCATTAAGCAATCCGTCGGTCAGCTGCTTGTCGATTATGTCATTCACGAGTTTGTCAAGCTTGTCGGAAAGGTCTTCGTGCTTCACGCTGCCGTTCGCATCGCTGGACTGGAACACCATGCTCCGCGAAGCCGCTTCCACAGAATCCGCCATCATGAGCAGCACCTGCTCCTTGGTCTGCGGCTTAGGACCCTCGTAGTCGAACGCGCCGGCTGGAACATCCTCGTCAGGATGGGCGTTCACATAAGTGTTGTAGAAATACTTCGTCCTGCCGTCGGCGTGGTGGGTACGAATGAAGTCGATTATCGGCTCTGGCAGCTTATACGCCTTAGCCAATGTCACGCCGTCCTTCACATGGGCGATTATAAGTTTTGAAGCGACTAAAGGGTCAAGCTCCGCCAACGGATTGACACCCGACATCTGATTTTCCGTGAAGAAATCCGGATGCTGGAGCTTTCCGATGTCGTGATACATGGCTCCGACTCTCGCCAGCAAAGCATTCGCGTTTATTCTTGGGGCTGCGGTAGTGACAAGGTTCGCCACCTGAAGCGAATGCTGGAACGTGCCTGGGGCAAGCTCAGCGAAACGCAGCAGAAGCGGAGTGTTCACATTGGACAACTCAACGAGCGACACCGGCGAAAGATAACCGAACAGACGCTCATAGAGGAATATCAAGCCATAAGCGAACAGAAGGAGCAAGGCCGATATGCCGAAATACACCAGCACAACGGGGTCGATGCGGCTCATGTTCGTCTCTTGTATAAGCTGCAGAGCTATATAGAACACCGAATAGTCAATAAACACGAAGAAAGCCGCCCTCGCAAGCTGCGACCTCGTCGTCAGGTCCTTAAGGCTGGAAACGGCAGCCATACCGGCGGTAATCTGCAGCAGTGCGAACTCGAACGGCGAAGGCACTACCAATGCGGCGCACAGAGTCGCTATCATGTGGGCGAAGAGCGCCGTTCTGGAGTCGAAGAACGAACGGATGACTATCGGCACCAACGCGAACGGCACGACATACACCACCATCTCCTGGCGGCTCATCCTCAGCGCCAACGTCGCAAGGACGATAGGCACAAGAGTCGTCAGAAGTATAAAGAGCACATGCCTCGTTTCCCTGAAAATCTTAGGGCGGAAAAGGCTGATGTACAAAAACAGAAGCACCATCAGTCCAGCCACAGCCATCGTCTCGCCTCCTATTGTCATGAGCCTGTTGGTCGATACGCTGCCTATGCCGTCGAAATTCACACTGCCGCCCTTGTTCTCGCGCTCCTCGTAAGAGAGCTTCAGCGAGTTCAGTATAAGCTCGGTCTTGGCAGTAACGATTTCGCCTTTGTCAACGATTCTCTCGCCAGCCTGTATCATGCCCGACGTCAGCGACACAGTCTTAAGAATCTCGGCGCGCTGCTTGTTTGACATCGCCGTGTCAACATACAGGTTCTCAGACAAGAACGAGCTGACATTCGCCGCTCTCAGCGCCTCTTTCGACACATTAGCCGGACACTCCGTCATAATCTTGGAGTATGCGGAACGCACCGTGTTCAGCGTGGACACATCGACGCTCGCCGCCACATTGTTGTCGGAAAGCAGCTTGACCTTTGTGTAGCCGGCTTTCATGACTGTGTCGAGCACAAGCGACGGCACCACGCCCTCGGAATAAATCTTGGACAGCTCCGCCTTGAGATACGACACGCACTCTTTGTCCTCGACGCTGTTCAGTTTCACCATCATAGAACTCTCCACCGACGTGTCCTTTCTGACACAAAGCTCGAACGACTTCAGAGCCTCAGCCTGCTGGGCCTTCAGCAGCACAGGGTCCTTAAGAATCGCGAAGTCGTAGGGAGCGGTCATCAGGTCGTAGTTCCACGGACGGCCTTCGCTGTAGCTGTAGCTGAAGCCACTTCGCCGAGGAAAAAACTGGACGATAATAGCCACTGCCACAACAAAAAGCAGCGCCTTCATCCACCATTGTATCTTTGCGTTTGATGAGGATTCTTTCATTTCTTGCCTTATCTATACCGAAACAAAATAGGAAAAATACTCAAATATACGTGTTTTTGCAAAAGAACGCCCCATCCAAGCCCTTTTCTTGCCGCACTTGTTGTTTTGTTGATATTTACATTTAACTTTGAATTTTGTTCAATCATAAATCAAGTCCAATGCACGGCATCAATTTAAACAGCGTCCTGCCTATGCGCAGAGAGCCTTCCGAAACATCAGAGATGGTAAACCAGCTTCTGTTCGGGGAGCACTTCACCATACTGGAGAG
>CAMHCZ010000178.1 GCA_946183755.1 uncultured bacterium
ATAATTATTCGCCTCTACAAATTGTGCGTCTGTACGATTTCGTGTATTAGACGGTGCATGCACCGTCTCTACGATTTTCGTATTTTTCGAAATATGAGGAATATATCCCGATGTTTTGAACCTATGTTCATAAAAATATCGTATCTTTGGCTTCGTAATCAGTTATCAAATTATGTCGAGACCTAAGCAATGCCGTGTTGTCATGGCGACTCCAGCGGTTAGTTCGTTTGCTCCTGTCGGTTTGGCGCAAAGTGCTCCAACCCCAGTCAAAATGAATTATGATGAATACGAGGCTATTCGGCTTATGGATTATGAAGAGCTGCAGCAGAGTCAGGCTGCAGAATTGATGAATGTTTCTCGCCCCACATTCACAAGAATATACGACGCCGCGCGAAAGAAAATGGCAAAAGCCATAGTCGAGGGCTGTGGAGTGGTGATAGCTGGAGATAACGCAGACTTTGAAGAATATCAAAACAGAAAAATAAAAATTAGAATCATGAATCAGAAAATCGCGATTCCGACAATGGCGGATGGCACTCTGTCTCAGCATTTTGGCAGAGCTCCGAAATTTACATTTGTAACTTTAAAAGAAGGCGAAGTTGTTGAAACTCAAGTGCTTGACGCACCGCCTCATGAGCATGGCTCAGCACCACGATTCATCGCTGAGAATGGCGGCACCGACGTTCTTTGCGGAGGTCTTGGCGCTGGTGCGGTCAAGATTTTGAATGAATTAGGCATTCAAGTTCACGGAGGTGCACCGGTTCTTCCTGTTTCGGAGCTTGTAGAGCAATATCTGAACGGCACGATAGTTTACGGCGACAGCTCTTGTCACGGCGGATGCCACCATCACGAGTAAATATTTGCTTTAGAGTCATAGCGAAAGCGCATTCTGAAAAAGGATGCTCTTTTTTGTTAGAACCAGTATCCGAAGTTGGCTGCGAAGGCAGGCTTGTCGTAGTGCGACGAGTAACCTAAGGTCAGGTCGATAGGTCCGAGCGGAGTCTGCATGGAGTAGGAGAGCGAGTAACCCAGGACTTGCAGTATGTCAGTCGGGTCGAACAGGTCGTTTGCCGTGTGCAGCGTGTTTACTCTGAGTGTCAGGTAGTTCCTTTTGTAGAATCGGTATCTCAGTCCGCCCATCAGCATGAATGTGTAGTCGTTGCCTTTGTAGATGGCGTTCAGACCGTAGAACTGTGTGTGGTGGTCGAAGTATGGCGCGTATTCCACACCGCCGAAGAACGTCGATTCGTATATCGGATAGTCCTGGGTCGAGAACAGCATTCGCGTGTAGAAGTCCAGAAGCACAGCCAGCCTTTTTCTTGGCAGTATTGGTATGACGCTTTTGAATCCGGCCTGCAGCACCGGCGTGAAGTCGTTGTAGTTGATGTAATCGTCTATGAACGAGGCTTCTGCGTACAGTCTTACGCCTCTTCTTGGGAAGTAGAAGTCGTCAAAATTGTCAACTTTCAATCTTACGTATGGCTGTCCGACAAGAGCTTTTGTTGATGTCAGATTGTAATTGTACTTGTCCGTTGTGAATAGTTCAGACCAGTAGTATTTGAGCCTGTAGCCGAGTTCCGTGTCGAAGATGTCGAAGAATCGGCGTGTCACAAAAATGTTGCCCTGTGTGAAATACAAATATGATGATGAGAGCTTGTCCTTGTTGTGGAAAATCTGGTAGTTCCTCATCTTTCCGTCGATGCGAATGCCTATCACCGGCAGCCTGTGGTAGTGCAATTCTCCGGTGAGGTTGATGCCAGGATTGGCTGATATTTCCGCAGTAGCCGAGAACAATCCGAGTTTGCGTGTGTAGTCCTGCAGATTGATATTCAGCATTATAGCCGCGGCGTCTATTGTGTTGGCCTTGAATCCGACGTTCTCGGTGAAACTCTTTCCTTCGTCCACGTTCATGACGAGCGTCTTGCCCACGATGCTGTCGTTGTCTCTCAGGCTGAAGTATATCTTCTTGAAGTTGTACTGTCCGTATATCTTGTCAATGCCTCGTTTAATCTGTGCTGTGGTTATGGAGTCGGGCAGTTTCAGTGCGCTCCGGCGTATCAATGTCTTGTCCGGCAGCGAGTAGTTTCCCTTTATCTCTATGTTCTCGACTCTCCATTTGTTTGTGTTCACCAGATTTCTTCCTATGCTGTCCGGCTGAAGATTGTATGTCTCCTTCAGCTCTCGTATTTTCTCGATGTTTCTCATTCCGGCTTCCTCGCCTCTTCTTATGAGAGTGTCCACGGCTTGCGACGTGAAACTCGCCACAGTGTAGCCGCTCAGGTCCGGTCTTATTATCAGGTCGCAAATGGCAGTGTCCTTGTTCAAGTCCATTGGGTCGTACAGAGTCATCAGCTGCCCAACGACGTCTATCATGTCCCTGATATGCTTTCTTTCTATAATCTTGTCTCTGAGGTCAACTCCTATTATTACGTCGGCGCCCATTTCCTTGGCTACGTCGATAGGGAAGTTGTCCACCACGCCTCCGTCCACGAGCATGCGTCCGTCAATAGTCGCCGGCTCGAAGGCTGCGGGTATTGCCATTGACGCGTACATCGAATAAGGCAGCGAGCCTTTGCGCAGCACAACTTTGTCGCCGGTCGAGAAGTCCGTGGCGACACATGCGAACTCTCTTTTCAGGTCTTTGGAGAAATCAGCGTCCTCAGGGACATTGGCCGTGAGCGAGCAAAACAGGTTGATTACGTTTTGTCCATTGACAACAGACTGTGGCAGAGAGAAAAACCTCTTCCTTTGTATCGGGAATTTTAATATGAAACGCTGGTCGATTGTCTGTGAGTTAGGGGAGCGGTAGCGTCTTTTCACCTTGTCGCTCAAGACTATGTTCCAGTTCTGTATGTGGCAGAGTGAGTCTATTTCATTGGCGGTATATCCAGTCGCGTACAATCCGGAAACGATGCTTCCGAATGACGTTCCCACAATAATGTCAACCGGTATGCCCTCGCGTTCCAGCACTTTGAGCACACCAATCTCGGCAAAGCCTTTCGCACCACCTCCGGACAGCGCCAAGGCTACCTTTGGCCTGGTCTTTTTATTTGGATTTTCGCTAATTTCAGCATTTGTAGTGTCAATGGCAGAAACCTCCTGTGCCACAGTGCGAAGTGGCAAGAATAAAAAGAGGAATAATATCATTCGCCAAGTTATACCCATGACATTATATATACATTTGTAAAAAAGCGAAACAGTGTGCTTAGCTAATCATTCACTAAGTTATGATTTTCGTTTCTGTTTACAAAATTAGCGATAAAAGAATCTGCCATGTATGCATAGAATCCATACTTTTGACAAAAAAGGACAAAATAGAGTTTAAAAATTCCTTTTTTGAACTTTAATCTTTTAATTTGCCGCAAAATGTGACTTCATGTCAAAAAATATCAATACTTTTGCAAATTGAACACGAGCGAATTTTTTTCGTGTACATATTTAAGAACATAAAAATCAAACAACAAAGCAAAGCAAAATGAATCAA
>CAMHCZ010000179.1 GCA_946183755.1 uncultured bacterium
TCAAGCAGAGAGTCAAGCAGAGTCAAATTCTCTATCTTGTAATTATTTCCGAATATGGCGACCTTCATTCCTTTATAGTTTTACGTCCATATTAAAGCCACAAAATTAAATAAAAATACACTCTCTTTGTCTGCATTATGCCAAAACTATTAATTTTGCACATATTATGTGCCTTCAGTGACACTCAAACTTCAGATTATTAATCTAAACACTTTATATTATAAGCAATTATGTTATCTACAATTCTTCTTCAGGCAGTTGAGCCAACCGCACAAACTCAACAGGAGATGTCATTAATGGACTTAGCGCTCGCAGGTGGCTGGATTATGATTCCGCTCGCGCTCCTGCTCATCATCGCAGTCTATATAATAATCGAACGCTACGTAGTGCTGCGCCGCGCTTCTCAAGAGGACACTTCCTTCATGAACCGCATCAAGGACTACATCTTCGAAGGCAAAGTGGACTCCGCCATCAACCTTTGCAAGCAGACCGACACTCCTTCTGCCAGAATGATTGAGAAGGGTATTTCACGCCTCGGACGTCCTATGAACGACGTGCTTGTGGCTATAGAGAACGTCGGCAACCTTGAGGTCGGCAAGCTCGAGAACGGACTCGGACTGCTCGCCACTATCGCCGGCGGAGGCCCTATGATAGGATTCTTCGGTACAGTCATCGGTATGGTGCAGGCATTCTCCGAGGTGGCAAGCAACGGCAACACCATCGCTCTCGACCAACTCGCCGGCGGCATCTACACTGCCATGGTGACTACTGTCGCCGGACTGTTTGTCGGCATCGTGGCTTACTTCGGATACAACTACCTCGTGCTGCGCGTCGATAAGATCATGCACAACCTCGAGGCACGCAACGTCGAGTTCCTCGACATGCTTAACGAGCCTGCGGCTAAGTAATTCACAACAAACCAGAAAATCCATTTTACCATGGCTCTTAAAAGAAGAAACCGCATAAGCGCATCATTCAATATGTCTTCGATGACAGACATGATGTTCCTTTTGTTACTGTTCTTTATGATCGCCTCGACAATGTCAGCGCCTAACGACTTGCGCATCAAACTGCCGCAAAGCAGCTCAAACCACTCCACCAAGGTGGTGCTCGTGAAGGTGAGCATAGACAACGACGGCAACTACTCGGTGGCAAAGGGCAACGAAGCGAGCGTGTCAATACAGCCGGAGCAGCTGGAGGGATTCCTCGTGGACGCAATGGCCAACGACACGACAACATTCATATCGCTGCATGCGGACGAGAACAGACCTTACAGCGAAATCGTCAACGTGCTCGACATAGCGAACAAAAACAAACTGAAAATCGTGCTTGCAACCAAGCCAGCAGAGTAACTTTTCGCTTATGAACTACAACCTCAGACAAGCACAAATAATAGGAAGCATCGGAACGGCGGTTTTCGTCATCCTGCTGTTGCTCCTGCTGCTTTTAGTCAAGATGCGCCACGACATCATCGACCCGCCTGTAAACCAGGTTGAGGTGGAGATGGACATGGGCGACTTGGGCGGCACATTCGGCGACGGAGCCGACGGCACACCTGCTCCCGAGGTGACGACTCCACCCGTCGAACCAATCACTGCGCCTACACCAAAACCCGCACCTCCAGCCGAGCCTGTCATGACACAGGAAGACCCTTCGGTGGTTGCCGCAAGAGCCGAGAAGAAGAAGGCTGAGGAAAAGCGCAGACAGGAACTCGCTGCCGAGAAAGCAGCCAAGGCAGCGGAACAAGCGCGCATAGCCGCTGAGCAGAAAGCCGCAGCCGAGAAGAAAGCGAAGGAAGACAAGGCAAGAGCATTGGCTGCCGGAGCATTCGGCAAAGGCGGAACATCGACATCGGGCAACGGACCTGGCGGAGGCGGCACCGGCTCCACTCCAGGCAACCCATTGGGCAAAGGCAGCGGAACTTCCAACGGCCAGTCATGGTCGCTGTCGGGACGCGACCTTGTGGGTTCGATTCCTAAGCCAGCCTACATTGGCAACCAGGAAGGCGTAATAATAATCACAATCACTGTGGACAAGAACGGAAACGTGATAGGCACCGACATAGGCAAGGGCACGACTATTTCTGACGAGGCTCTGCGCAACGAGTGCAAAGCCAAGGCAAGAAAAATAAAGTTCAACGCCAACCCTAAGCTGACAGGCAATCAGATAGGCTCTATCACTTATAGATTCAAAGAGAAATAAGACCAGACTATGAGCAAAAAGATATACGTTTTCCTCGCTCAGGGCTTCGAGATAACCGAAGCGCTTGCGACCGTCGATGTTCTGCGCAGAGCGAAACTCGACACACAGACTGTATCCATAACATCGTCGTTGGATGTGGAGAGCAGCAACGGCATCACAGTGAAAGCCGACACGCTTTTCAGCGACATCGACGCTTCGTCGGCCGATATGCTTCTACTCCCAGGCGGAATGCCGGGAACACTCAATCTGGAGGCATTCAAGCCGCTGACCGACCTTGTGGCATCGTTCCACAAAGAAGGCAAGTTCTTGGCAGCTATATGCGCCGCGCCTTCAATCTTCGGCCATATGGGCTTGCTGAAAGGCAAGGAAGCCACCTGTTACCCAGGTTTCGAAAACGAGCTTGATGGCGCGAGACTTTCGTCAAGAAGCGTTGTTCGCGACGGCAACATAATCACAGCCAAAGGCATGGGAGTGTCATGCTATTTCGCTTTAGAAATAATCAAAGCGCTGCTCAACGATGAGACTGCCTGCCAAGTTGCTGAATCAGCTATCATAGAATAAATCATACGACAGCATACATAAATAAAAAAGCCGCATTTTCATGCGGCTTTTTTATTACACTCAATTCCAATGAGCTGTGACATAAACTTGCTGTGCCACCTTAACATACGGACAAAAAAATAGCCTTGCTTTTCAGCAAGGCTATTTTTATTAAGATGCCGTTATTACTTCTTGATGAAAGTGAACTTCTCAATATCTGGGCAAGATTTCTCAAGTTCAGCGAGCTTACCGAATGCTGCCAAAGCCTCACCCATAGCCTCGTCTTCCTTGCCTTCGTAGTTCTTCTCTACTGCCTTCTGAGCCTCTTCCATAGCCTTCATGCAGTTAGTCTCAGCCTCTTGAAGTCTCTTCAAGTCATCACCCTGTGGGTTGAAGTCCTTGTTAGCGTCAAGGAATGCCTGAGCTGCCTTAGCCTGCTCAATTGTTGCATCGATAACTGCAGTGTAAGTTCCTGTCTTAGCAGCCTCAGCGTAAGCCTTAGCACCGTTGTCGAATACCTCAACAGCCTGATCTACTGGAGACTTTGAGCAAGAAACCATTACTGCTACAAGTGACAATACAAATAATACCTTTTTCATAATAAATTTTGTTTTTGTTTATAAAATATGAGTGCAAATATAGATAATATTTTTAATACTGTACCATGGAAAATTAAAATATTTAAACATTGCAGGGGCTTTTAACGTTAGGGGCAAGATTCCGTTCGGCCTTAAGGTC
>CAMHCZ010000180.1 GCA_946183755.1 uncultured bacterium
CCACGCTAATTCCATCTGATACTGACCTGTTTATTCTAACTCTTGGAACAAATAACAGAATTAAAATTGCGAATAGAACTGGCACTACACATGATGAACAGATTTCAAATTATTACACTCAAATGAAATCTATTATAGAATATTGTAACACAATTGGTGTACCGATATTACTTTGTTCATCAATTCCCGCAACTGCTACAAATGAAAATCTTATGGAAGATAATATCCCTGTTTATCCTTCTCATGTGTATGAGTTTAACGGTGTATTACAGAAATTAGCTTCTGAATATGACATGGAATATTTTAATCTATATGACGCGGCATATTATTACGTAAAAGACCACAATCTTAGTTTGAACACTTTATTGCCTGACGGATTACATCCCGGAGATGAAATGTATCGGATTATGTTTTATTTATACCTCCGTGGTTTTAATCTTGCACCTTCTTACGTTGATGTACAGTTACCCGAATAAAAATAATAAAAACGGTGTGAGGTGAAATCAAGTGACGGAAATCATCATTGCCATCATCGGCTCCGGCGCGTTGTCGGCGGCTGTCAGCGCGATAGTCGCCGCCGTTATCAACCACGCGAAGCGAAAACACGGAGTTGCAGCCGGGACGCAGGTGCTGTTGTACGACAGGATTAAGTTTTTGGGGAAGCACTATATTGCGGACGGGGAGATTGCGGCAGAAGACCTTGAGGACATAATCGAGATGCACCGCGTCTATCATGACGAGCTGGCGGGTAACGGGTATCTCGATACGCTCATGGAACAGGTGAAAAAACTGCCTATTAAGGCATAAAAGAAAGGATGGAAGACCATGGAAAACGTTTTTTACAAGCATCTGAAGGAAATCGTAAAGACCGCCTATGACGGCGGCGAGGAGCCGAAGTACGACTGGCAGACCGCTATTGACCGCTACAATGCCAAAGCGCACATCACCAGGGGCATGACGGTCGGTAGAGCAAGCCAGCAACGAAGCGACTTCCTCCAGTACATACAAGACAAGAAGTTCGATAAGAACGGGGATGAGGTGCATGAGTAAAAAGTGGTGGAAAGCGGCGGGCGTTCGCGCCATTAAGACTTTTGCTCAGGCGGCTGTTGCCATGATAGGAACATCGGTCGTAGTGAGCGACGTAGATTGGCGCGTGACCCTCGGCGCGGCGGCTCTGGCCGCTGTACTGTCTCTGCTCACGTCCCTTGCGGGACTGCCGGAGGTGACAGACGACGATGTATAGACAGCGGTTCATTATCAATAACGACTGTTTTAAGGCTGGGAAGCGGCTCTCGCCAAAGGGCATTATGCTTCATTCCGTGGGCGTCGCACAGCCTTCGGCGGCGCGGCATATCCTCAACTTCGACAGAAGCGGCTTCAAGGCAGCCGTCCATGCGTTTATCGACGGGAAGACCGGCGACATCTGGCAGACGCTGCCGTGGACTATGCGCGCCTGGCATTGCGGCGGCGCGGCGAACGACACCCACATCGGCGTTGAAATGTGCGAGCCGGACACGATTCTGTACACGTCCGGCGCGAGCTGGATTGAGGTCAACCGTGAGAAGACGGAGGAGGTCGTGAGCCGCACGTTCGACACGGCGGTGGAGCTTTTCGCGGATCTCTGCGACTTATATGATTTAGATCCGCTGGCCGACGGCGTCATCATCTCACACAGCGAGGGATATAGGCGCGGCGTCGCGTCGAACCACGCGGACGTGGAGCATATCTGGCGCGAGTTTGGTCTGACGATGGACGGCTTCCGCCGCGCGGTAGCTGCGCGTTTAAATGCTAAAAAGGTGGTGGTCAAGGTGCCGGAAGCACCGAAGCAGAAGCTCGGCCCTCATGAGTGGGCTGAGGAAGCGATGAGAAGGATAACCGAGCTTGGAATCATGAAGGGCGACGAGAATGGCGATCTTCGGCCGCGCGACAATCTGACGCGGGAGGAGTTCGCGGTGATGACTATGCGGCATCACGATGTGCTGATGCGCGAGATTGCGGAGCTTTGGAAGTTAATTAAATAATCAATTCAAACGAGCGGAGCTGTGACGGCTCCGCTTTTTTTGTTTTCCCCGCAATGAAATTGGCAATGAAATTGGCAATGAAATTGGCAATGAAACCGAGAAAGCCGCAGAAACACAGGGCGGAAGCCGTTTATAAAACAGGTTCAAGTCCTGTCACTCCGACCATAATAGAGACCCGCCGAAACGGTAAGTTTCGGCGGGTTTTCTGCGTTTTTCGGGCATTTTGCGCTTTTTCGTGAGGCTTCAAAAAAGCATTATATCGCACTTTTTAGCACTTATTTTGGCAATGAATTGACAATGAAAATCGGCAGCGTTGCTATTCCTCTTCGGACGAGTTGAGGATGCCGGAGAAATATTTATTCGCGGCGTTCTGCGCCGGAGTAGTCAGCTCGTCGGCATTGCGGAGGTAATGCTTGCGCGGCGTCTCCATCGTCGACCAGCCTCCGTTCTGCATGATGTAGTAGTCCGGCATCCCCATGGCGTGGGCAACCGTAGCCCAGTAAGAGCGCAGATCGTGGAAGCGGAAAGGCGGGACGCCGAGCTTCTTCACGACGTGGTCGAACCGATGCGACACGGCATTAGGCGAGAGCTGAGTGATGCGTTCACCTGGCGGCGTCTGCTTCAGCTTCTCGACGACTTCGGGCGGGAGCATGGCATGGCGGTCAGAGCTGTGTTCCTTCGTCTGCTTCAGCACCCATTGCTTATTTTTGTCCTGCACCAATGCCTTCGTCACCCAGACGCCCGCATCCGTCACGTCGTCCCGCGTAAGGGCGCATATCTCGCTGCGGCGAAGGCTGCCGAAGGCCGCGAGAAGGACGGGCGTCTCCAGCTCCGTCCCGCGCACTGCGGCGATGAGCCGTCTGATGTCGGCTTCGGAAGGAGTGCGCAGACGCGGACGGCGCACCTCGGGCAATGTTACCTTAACGCCGCTCATGTCGACACCGGCATTGGCGAGAGCGGAGGCGAGGAGGCCGTAGGTGTTGCGGACGGTCTTCGGCTTGTGGTCGACGGCGTATTCGTTCACGAAACGCTGGAGGGTTCGGCCGTGAATCGCGGCCTCAACGATCAGCCTGTGCAGCGGCGCGAGGTCGGTGTTCATGGTGCGCGTATACTCGCGCAGCGTCGCGGGGGAAAGCAGATTGCTCCGTTCGTTTATGTAGCGCTCGAGTGCGGCCTTGACCGTGATGCGCTCCGGCTGTCGCTGAGCCTTAATGATGCCCTTCTTGTACGCAACGGCCTCGGCGTAAACGGCATCGCGGTCGTAGTCGAGAATCGTGTAATCCACGCCGCCGCGACGGATCCGGCAGAAGTACGCGCCGGAAGGCAGTTTTTGAATCTTCGGGACTTTCAAAAAAATCACCTGTCCTTTCGTTTTTTTTGTGGACGAGACCAAGGACAAGCGATATAATAAATATATCCTCGGCTGTCCTGATGTGCTT
>CAMHCZ010000181.1 GCA_946183755.1 uncultured bacterium
GTTTGTTTTCTTGAAATCCATGTTTTTGTGTTATTTTGAATTTTATTTTGTTGTTCTGTTTTTATTCATCCGCTTTGGCGTACTCCTTAGAGTTGTCGTATATCTTGTTCGCCTCTTTTATGTATTTGCCGTTGGGATACTCGCTCTTGAAGTTGTAGTATTCGTCAACGGTCTCAATGTATCTCTGTGTCTTCTTGCTCTGAACGCTCTTCTTTGCCTGCTCGTATTTCGCCTTGAGTATCAGAAACGAGAGGTCCTCTCTCAGTTTTGTCTCAGGGTAGTCCTTCAGTGCGTTCTGCGCTGTCACTACGGCTGACAAGTAGTTGTTGCCAAGGTAGTTACCAAGGTTGTAATAGAGCTTCGCGCTCAGATAAGCCTTGGTCGCCAGCTTGTCTCTCATCTCGGAAATCAGCTTGTTGGCTTCCTCGGTGAACTGTCCGTTAGGAAACAGCTGCGTGTATTCCTCCAGCGCCGACAGTGCGTTCACAGTCTCCGTCTGGTCCAGTCTTGCGTCGGGCGACATCTCGTACAGCGATTTTCCTGCCAGAAACCAGCATTCCTCCACGTGGTTTCCTGTAGGGAAGCTCTTCACATAAGTGTTGTAATAGTTGTTGGCTATTATGTAGTCGCTGTTGTGTCTGTACGACTCCGCAATCAGGAACAGCACCTCGTCGCTTTCCTCAGTCCCTTTGTAGTAATTCGCCACGTTCTCCAGCAGTGTGTATGCCTTCATGTAGCGTCTGTCCTCGTAGTATTTCTTTGCTTCTTTGTATTTCAGCTCGTTGTCGTTGCTTTTCAGCAGTTTGTCGTATTGGCTGCATGAACCGAGAACCATCGCGGCGAGCGTGGCTGTGAACATTGCCAATGCGGTTGTCTTAGCGAGCTTGAATGACATTTGTTGTAGTCTGCTTTACAAAGTTAGCTTGCAAAGATAAGAATTTTTGTTTCTTGTTCTTTGATTTTCATCATAATTATTTTGTATTACGCCTTCTGTTTTAGCTTTATGTGCGTTTGTATAAATTAACATGAACTTTTTATTTTATCTTTGCAATCGTTTTTCGGATAATCAATTAGTAATCACATAAAAACAGAAATGAAAAAGAGTATTATTTATTTGGCAATGGCGGCTATGGCGCTGTCGGCCAGCAAGGTGTCTGCCGAGGAGGGCAAGGTCACTTTCGGACTCGAGGTCGCTCCTGCAGTGACATGGCTAACGATGTCCGACCACCCCGAGATAGAGGAGGACGGCGCTAAGATGAAGTTCAACGGCGGACTGGTCGTTTACTTCAACTATGGCGATGAGAACAAGTATTCTGTATTCACTGGTCTGAACTACAACAGCTACGGCGGATTCCTGGAGGGAAACCTTGCTTCTGCCGCGCTGAAAGGCAATGCGAATGCTGCGGCTCAGACTGCTTTGGGACTGAACAAAGAGCGTCTGAAATATAACTTCGGAGAGTTCGAGATTCCTGTCGGAGTCCGTCTGCGTACAGGCTCGTTCGGCAACTGGCGTTTCGCAGCCCACCTGAACCTTGGTCTCGCTGTCACAGTGCACGGCAACGCCTCTATGAAGGATTACAACGGCGCCGCTTACCCATTGGACGACTACAGCCGTAAGACATATAGCTACAGCCCAATGCGTCTGCGCGGAACATACGGACTCGCTCTCGGTGCGGAGTACGACCTCGACGCAGTTGTGCTGACTGGCAAGGTGAGATACAAGGGCAGCATGTCTAACATGTATTTCTACAAGGACGGCATGTTCAACCCTTCTGCTACATTGAACCTGCAGGACCCTGAGGACAAGACTTATTCGGAGAACGTGACTTTCCTCCCTCATATCCTTGAGATAGCGGTAGGAGTTCTGTTCTAAACTTCAGATTTAAGCTATACAGGAGAGCCCGGGAAAATCCGGGCTTTCTTGCTTTAAATGCTTTATAGCATAAGGCGTTGTGGATGTTTAGGCGCAGATCTGCTGTATATTTGTGGATATGTTAATTGGGAGGCGAATGAAATGAAAAGGAATAAAAACAAATACATCAGAGAGTTTGTAGATTATTGCTTGCAAAGCGGATACTCGGAAGGCTTGTTCCTTAATGAAAGGAATGTGGATGAATATGTTGAAACGTCTGTGGATGCTTATAACGGCTATCCCTTGTTCCTTGATGTGTTTAATGGAGGGTATGACGCGAAGACGTATACGCGCATGCTCAGAGTTGATTTCAAGAGCAGATTGGGCAAGACATTAGGCATAGCAACAGACAATTACGAATCTGTGTTGTTGTTCGAACCGCCGGAAGTTCCCAAAACAGGCATGATTCAATACCTTAAAGCGGCAGATATGAGTTCGATACCTCTTTTTTTCAAACCGGCGACAGTCAGACTGGACTCTTTTGAAAAATACGCGTTGAAAAAGCGGAAAGCGTATCTTGATAACAATACATGGTACATCTACATATTTACAACTAAAAAAGCATATCAGAGACAAGGGTATGGAAGGAAATTGATGAATCTGCTGCTTTCGTTTGCTAAGGAGCGCGGATACCGTCTGTGTCTTGAAACAAATCTGGCAGCCAATATAAAACTCTATGAAAGTTTTGGCTTTAACTTGATGGATTCGTCTTTCTATAAAGGACGGTTAGAACATTATGTTATGCTTTATGGTAACAGATAATGAGTATAGATGGCAACAAAAAGCGGCTGGCAGATTTGCCAACCGCTTTTTTGTTTCAATATATTCGCTTTTATTTCGATACCGGACGCACCGTGAGTCCGTAGCTGCGTTGGTATCGTGTCGTTATGCTGCCTTCTATCTCGCTGTAGTATAGGTAGATGGCGCCGCTGTTGGTGCTTGGGTCAACGTAAAGCGATGATGACCAGCTGTAGCCGCGCTCGCCGTCAAGAGCCACATCTGTGCCAGCGATGTATCCAGCCAAAGGGATGAAGATAGAATTGCTGTTCTTCTTGCTCTTCACAAGGTAGCCGTTTTTATCGTTTTGAGTGGTTCTCTGCCAAACAGTGTATTGGGCGTTGGCAAGTTCCTCAGCTTGCGCTTGGGTAGGCATCTGGCAGTCGTCGCCCCAGTTGGCTGTGGCGGCGTCGTACTGGGTGCCGGATATGTCCTCGCCCAAGTCGGCGTAGATGTATCGGAAAACGTCATATCCCCACATAAGAGACAGGCTCTCGTCCTTTTCCTTAGTGACGTGCTCGTAGTTGTCCTCGGTGTATTCTGTTTTAGGCGCTATCTCGCCCCAGGCGTAGTAGTTGCCGTTGGCTTCGGGAGTCGCCGCTCCTACGTTTCGTTCTGCCCACAGAGTGCCGGAAGGGAGTCCGAGGTCAACGAACTTGACTTGCGTGCCGTCTTTTATTGTCACTGTTTTGCTGTTGTCGGCGACAGGTGTTGACGGTTCGTCGTCGTCATTCTTGTCGCAGCTTGCGAATCCTGCGCAC
>CAMHCZ010000182.1 GCA_946183755.1 uncultured bacterium
TCCTTGTTTCTTAAAATCAGCACAAAAGTCAAAAAAAATCAAACAAATGCAAAATTTTTCGTGCGTTTATTTAATATTTCCACGCATTTTGGCGTATGGATGCACCCAAAGAAAGAAAAACATTATGGGGAATTTGTTGTTATTTGTTTGATTTCTCGCAATGCGACTGAGCAAAAAATCGCAATATCAAATCGCACAAATCGTACAGACGCGCACAAATCTATTCCACCTCTTCGGGGTTCTGTTTTGATGTTGATTTTATCAGGGGGTTACACCCCTGCCTATGGGCATTCCGTCCCTACGGGACTACCGCAGCAACATCAATTAAATCAACCCTGAAAGGGTGAAAACAACACAGACACGGGTGTGAGCCCGTGGCAAAACGCGACAATAATGATGAATCCCGAAGGGATGACACAAAACACTTCGGCTACGCTCCGTGACCAGATACTGCGTACAGACGGAGCATGCTCCGTCTCTACAACAGACACAAAGAATGAAAAAAAAGAATGTTCCACGCTTCGACTACGCTCAGCGACCAGATACTGCGTACAAACGTCACATTGTGGCATCTCTACTACGCACACAAAGAATAAATAAAAAAGGCAAGCACTTCATAAAATGCTTGCCTTCTATATAACTTAAAGTCTGCGAACTTACTTCACGACGCTGCACTTTGCATTCCACTTCAAACCACCTGGACGGACTTCGCTTTTGCCATACTTTCCGCCAGCATAGTCCTGCTTCAAGAACACCTCGTGCACAACACGGAATCCCTGATCCTCGCAAAGAACTTCAGATGTGAAAGTGCGATAGAGAGGAACACCCAAAGCATTAACCTCAACCTTATAGTCGCTGAACACACGTGATGCAAGCACATTGCCCCACTCTGGACAATTAGCCTTCACAACATCCTCAAGCCAAACCACATGTCCGCTAAATGCGGCTGTTGTCTCACCCTTTTTCTGAGTCGTGCGGTACTGTGTAAGCAACGCACCCTTCTTCATCTTCATAATCTCCTGGTTAGGCTTCTTGGCCTTCGCTTCCTCCTTGCGCTTCGCATCAAAAGCCTGCAATGAGGCTATGTCGTATTTTGCAGGGAAGTCGGACTTATACTCCGCAGGAATCTCGCTGTAAATAGACTGCATGCTCTGCATAAGATTAGAGAATCCGCTTTCCGAGCCGCTTATCCATTTCATAGTCACACCTGTGGACACGCTGCCAAAAGCACGATAAAAATGAAAAACTCGAGCTGATGCGTTAGCGCCATTTGCGGCACGCTTGATCTGAGCATTAGCCTTGTCCACCATATACTGACCAAGCTTTCTTGCCTTGGTCTCCTTATCGAGGCCATCGGTGTTCGGACTCTCTGGAATACCGACAGACTCTATCTCCTGCATACGCTTCAATATCGCCTTGCGCTCGAACTGCCACTGCTCTGCATTGTAATCTGTCAGCTTCTCCCCATCATAAAGGTGATATGAGTTGTCAAGGAAATCGAAACTTGGCTTGCCTGTGTTTATGCGGAAAGCAGCCTCCCAGTCGATAGACTCAGGCTTTCCTGACGCCATCGAATTGGCAAGTCTTTGCATCCAGTAGGCGAAATCGGCTTCGACAGTCGAGCCTCCTGAAGTATAGTCCCAGTCAGAATGCTTAGCCTTTGACAAATCCACATCGAATTGTGGCTTATATCCGCCACGAACTGAACTTGAACTGCTGTTGCTTGAGCTGCTACTGAAGCTGTCAGAGTCCGAATTGCTCTGGCTTGATGTACTGCCCTTAGTTGCCTGATTGAAACTGTCCTTCGTCTCAAACTTAGACATTTTGGCCTTGTTGTCCACCTTGTCCTTGACTGCACTCTTGGCCTTATTCATAAGACCTCCAAACTGCGCGCTGACAGTCGTCTGTGCTCCGAAACCCATAGCAAGCGCCATCATGAGTGCTGCCACAGTCTTGTTCTGTTTTTTCATTTTAATTTGTTTAGATTATTGATTATAAAAACACAGCCTCGACATCCCCTTAATGAGGACGCCAAGGCTATGCTATGTTCTTTTATTAATACAGAGGAGAGGGAATAGTCCCCTATTCTCTTTCTCTTATTCAAGGATTCCGCGTTATCAAAATTCACCAAAGAAAACACGCTTTCCATAAAAACCAGTTTTTCTTACCCCTGCTTTTTTATTTTATTTACAAAGATAGTAAAAATACATTAACAAGCAAAGTGCACAAAAAACACTACCTTTGCACCCGTAAAACATACAACAAACATGAGACAAACTCCTATAAACAGAGAACTGATAGACGGACTGATAAGCAAGTTCGGCATTCAGGACTTCGCCAAGGCCACAATCCGCGAGGTGAAGCAAGTGGCGGCGTTCGCCGAGAAAGAGTCCGGCGTGGAATTCATAAAAATGGAAATGGGCATACCGGGACTGCCAGCATCGCAGGTGGGCGTGGACGCACAGATAAAGGCGCTGCAGGACGGCATAGCGCACTCATACCCCGACATACAGGGACAGCCAGCGCTCAAACAGGCGGCTTCGGACTTCGTGAAGGCGTTCATCGACATCGACATAAAACCTGAAGGATGCGTGCCTGTAAGCGGAAGCATGCAAGGCACATTCGCATCGTTCCTCACCTGCTCGCAGTGCAAGAAGGAGCGCGACACCGTGCTGTTCATCGACCCGGGAGTCCCTGTGCAGAAGATGCAGCTTGACGTGCTGGGACTGAAGTACGAGACCTTCGACGTTTACGACTACCGCGGCGCGAAGCTCGGCGACAAGATAGAGAGCTACCTGAAGAACGGAAACATCTGCGCCATCGTTTACAGCAACCCTAACAACCCTTCATGGATATGCCTAAACGAGGACGAGCTGAAGACCATAGGCGAGCTGGCGACAAAGTACGACGCCATCGTCATGGAGGACCTGGCCTACTTCGCCATGGACTTCCGCAAAAACCTGAGCACGCCTTACAAAGCGCCGTTCCAAGCCACAGTGGCACGATACACCGACAACTACATGCTGCTCATAAGCGGCAGCAAGGCGTTCAGCTACGCCGGCGAGCGTATCGGAGTCGTGTGCATAAGCGACAAGCTGTTCCACCGCCACTTCGACGACCTGGCCGCACGCTACCAGGGCCTGCCTTTCGGATTAGTGTTCTCCACGAGAATGCTCTACGCCCTGAGCTCCGGCACAAGCCACAGCGCGCAGTTCGCGCTGGCTGCCATGCTCAAGTCAGCCGCCGAGGGCAAATACGACTTCCGCAAGGAGATAAAGGTTTATGCCGACAGAGCGCACAAGCTGAAGGAGATATTCTGCAAGCACGGCTTCCACATCGTCTATGACAAGGATCTCGACGAGCCTATCGCCGACGGATTCTACTTCACCATAGGCTACAAGGGCATGACCAGCGGCGAGCTCGCCCACGAACTGATGTA
>CAMHCZ010000183.1 GCA_946183755.1 uncultured bacterium
TTCAAGATAAAGATGCCATATACGCTGAACTCTTCCAACCAGAGCAGCCAAGTGGAGATAGAGAACTACAAGCTCAAGGCTACATTCGAGTACTACTGTGCTCCTAAGCTCGACAAGGACGCGTTCCTTATGGCGAATGTCACAGACTGGGTGAAGCTGAACCTCATGAGCGGCGATGCAAGCCTGTTCTTCGAGAATACGTTCGTGGGCAAGACAAGAATAGAAAGCACAAGACAGAACGACACTCTGAAACTCTCGCTCGGCAGAGACAAGAGCATTCTTGTGACACGTGAGGCAGTGAAGGATTACACAAGCACAAAGACTCTGAGCAGCAAGAGGGAAGTGGAAAGAGGCTGGAAGATCTCGGTTAAGAACAACAAGAAAACTGCCATCAAACTGGCTGTGCATGACCAGATGCCAGTCAGCGGACAGAGCGACATAGAGGTGACTTCGCTTGGCGTTGACGGAGCGTCGAAGAACGAGACCACAGGCGAGCTGACATGGAAGATGGATCTGAACGCAGGAGAGAAGAAAGATGTCACATTCAGATACAAGGTTAAGTATCCGAAGGACAAAAATATTGTTGTAGAGTAGAAAAACAATTAATTTTGAAGGCAGAGTTTTCATGAGGCTCTGCCTTTTTTTATTATGACACGAGAAGAAATAGTCTTGAACTATCTGAGGGAGCACGAAATCCCGTTTGAGAATTACAATCACCCGGAAGGCAAAACCATAGAGGAGGCGAAACGATGGTGGAAGGACGACGGCTCCATGCACTGCAAAAACCTGTTTTTCCGCAACCACAAGGGCAACAAGCACTACCTTGTGTGCTTCGACTGCGACCATAATCTGGACATTCATGATCTGGAGCAGAGGCTCAAGGCTACGCTCGTCTCGCAGGGACTGCCTTCGTGCGGCAAACTGTCATTCGCTTCGGCTGAGAGGATGATGAAGTACCTGGGACTTGAGCCGGGCAGTGTGTCGCCCTTTGGACTGATAAACGACGCGGAAAACCATGTGCACCTTTTCCTTGACGAGAACATAAGGAAGGCGGAGAAGCTTTCGTTTCATCCCAACGACTGCCGTGGCACGGTCGTGCTGTCGTTCGAGGCGTTCAGCAAGTACCTCGACGGGATAGGCAACACATACGAATACATTAATTTATATTGATATGGACATTGACAAAGGACAATTAGACAGATTCGAGCAAAGGCTCCGCACCGGACTGGTGGAGATAAGCACATCGAAGGGCGCGTTAGGCGGCAAGATGCTCGAGAGCGACGATTTGAAGGACTTCTGGAAAAGAATAGAGCCGAACTACATGGCAGACGCCGTCTCGCAGATTAACGAATACCCTACAGTGGCAGTGGCTTGGGCGGCGTACATAGGCATGGCGGCGGCGCATTACTGGGATGCAGACTGGCAGAGCCACAAGGACGATGCTTATGAGAGCTTTTATGGCACAGACGGATTCGACAATATGGACGACCACATTGTCTGCGACATATTGAAGTGCAAGAAAGGCGGCAATGAAAACAAGCAGATAGTGTCTTTGGCGCAGAGTCTGGCGGATGTGGCTGTCAGCGCGATAAGATATGAGAACGTGGAGCCGCAGAGTCCTATGGCGTTTTATGTGTTCGCGAGGGCGTGCCGGGCGATGTTCGCGATAGGCGCGGCAGTTGAACTGCATAAACTTGGATACTCATTGCAGAAAGTGGGGAATTAATAAGAGCAGGCAAAATGGGAAATGTAGAGATAAAGGGAAATCTGGTAGATGTCATAAATGAAGACATATACAAGGCAGTCATTACCTTGTCGGACGGCGTGATAGTCAGCATTGAGCGCGACGACAGTCTTCCAGACGGCATGGACTATATTATGCAGGGGCTGATTGATGCTCATGTGCATATCGAAAGCTCCATGCTGACGCCTGCCGAATTCGCGAGAATAGCAGTGCGTCATGGCGTAGTCGGCGTTGTGACCGACCCGCATGAGATCGCTAATGTACTGGGCGAGCCGGGCGTGGACTTCATGATAGAAGACAGCAAGAGAGTGAGGTTCAACTTCCTGTTCGGCGCTCCGTCATGCGTCCCTGCCACACCGTTTGAGACTTCGGGCGCGGTTCTTGGTCCGGATGCCATAGAGAGGCTGATGAAAAGGGAAGAGGTGGGCTTGCTGTCCGAGATGATGAATTATGTCGGGGTTCTGAATGACGATGCCGATGTCATGGCGAAGATTGAAATAGCCAAGAAATATGGGAAGCCTATAGACGGACACGCTCCTGCTCTGTCGGGCGACGGACTTGCCAAGTATGCGTCGGCTGGCATAAGCACCGATCATGAATGCTCCACTATTCAGGAAGCCGAGGAGAAGATAAAACACGGCATGAAAATCCTGATAAGGGAAGGAAGCGCGGCGCGAAACTTCGATGCCTTGTATCCGCTTATAGATATGTATCCGGACGATGTCATGATGTGCGCTGACGACAAGCATCCGGACGACCTGCTGGACGGCTATATAGACAAGATGTGTGCGGAGGCTTTCAGGCGCGGATGCGGTCTTTTGAACGTCATCAAGGCTGGATTCCTGAACGCAGTGAAGCACTACGGCATAAAGCACGGAGAAATAAAAGTTGGCGAGAGAGCGGAGTTTATAATCCTTGATGAGAATTGGAAGGTGAAGAAAACCTATATAGACGGAGAGGAAGTGTATGGCGAGGATGGCGTCAACCCTGTATTCTGGCGTGAAAAAAAGAAATACGGCGAAGAGGATGTACCGAACATCATGAACCATGCTGCTATAATAAAGGAGGACATAGCCGTGAAGGCCGACGGAGATGAGGCTCTGGTTAACGTGATTGTGGCCGAGGACGGCAATATCCGCACAAGTAAGGAGCAGGCGGTGCTGGCGGTCGAGGACGGGACGGTAAAGGCGTCTGTGGACAAGGACATTCTGAAGATGGTCGTTGTGAATAGATACGAGAAGGACGCAAAGCCGTCGGTCGCATACATAAAAGGATTCGGTCTGAAGTGCGGCGCCTTGGGCAGCACCGTGTCTCATGACTGCCACAATGTCCTGTGCGTCGGCGTTGACGACGATTCCATAGTGAAGGCGGTAAACCGTCTTGTGGAGATAAAGGGCGGTCTGGTGGTCGTTGATGGCGATGATGTCAGAGAACTGAAGTTGCCTTTTGCAGGTTTGATGTCGAACATGTACGGAAGAGATGTTTCGAATGCTTATAAGGAGCTGAACGCGAAGGTCAGAGAAATGGGGTCGGATTTTCATGCTCCGTTTATGACACTGTCTTTCATGGCGCTGTTGGTGATACCGGAACTCAAGCTGAGCGACAAAGGACTGTTTGATGGTAACAGTTTCAGATTCATTGACCTTAAAGCCGAACGGAATCTTGCCCATAACGTTAAA
>CAMHCZ010000184.1 GCA_946183755.1 uncultured bacterium
AAGATTAATTACAAAGGTGAGAAAATCGACTCAGTGCAGTGGAAGGAGGTTTACTTCGGCATGGTGAACGACAAGAAGGACCTGATACTGAGAAAAGGCGTGAGCATCTACGACAATGTGACAGGCGAGAACATCGGATTCACACACGACGCCGACAAGAAGGCCAAGGACCTGAATCCTAAGTCAATAGAGTCGATGCGCCAGTACGCCGACAGCAAGAACGACATACTCGAGCGCCAGTTTGGACGCCAGTATGAGTTCAGCAGCTACGAGTGGGACAAGCAGAAGAACGACGCGCAAGGCCGTCCGACATACACCGAGATAAAGCAGAACTTCGGCGACGACGAATACTCGCACTACAAAGTGAGCTACACATACGGCAATGACTATGTGAAAAAGAGAGTGAACCTGAAGCAGCGCAGAGACTTCGGCGGCGATGTGGACGACATGGAATACGACTACATAATAACCGAGAAATATTAACACTGACATGAAGAAAACAATCGTAATCTCAGCACTGGCTCTTTTAACGTGCTCCGGAGTTTACGCGGACTGGACAAAGAGCATTGCAAAATCGGAAAGCGAGCTTTACACAAGCGGCAAGGAAATCGCTAAAGTCAGAGGCGACTTTGACAAGGACGGTGTCACGGACCTGGCCATTTACGATTCAAAAACACTGTCTATTTACTTCAGCAACGGATATGCGAAATACATCCTGCATGACACTTACAAAGTGGAAAACGAATACGCCGACAGCAGAATAATAGACGTCACTGTCAACGACAAAGGCGTGCTGAGGATTGAGACCGAATGGACCAACGACCGCGGAGCGAGCGGCTCGGACACCTACGTCGCACGGTTCCAAGACAACGACTTCTACCTGATAGGCTATGACTGCACGTACAACAATCCGCCCACGACCTACTCCTTCAACCTGCTGACAAACAGGGCCGTGACAGTTTCCGGCTATGTCGATGACGCAAAGACAAAAACCATGGCTATAAAGAAGCTGCCGCTGAAGAAGCTCTCGGAAATAAAAATCGGCGAATACAAGTGCGATGACCACTACGAATATTAACAGCAACCGGCTGAATAAAAAAGGACTGCGATAAAACACCGCAGTCCTTTTTGTTTATCTGATGAAGTTCATCGGTTTCCATTCCTCACGCTCCGGATAGTCCGGCTTGCCGTCGGCGTGAATCCTCTTGAGCAGGAACGCCATATTGTCGGCAAGCGTGCGCATCGTCTGCATGCCTTCGGTGTCGAGAGCCGCCTGACCAGGCTCACGTCCGTAGGCGATGTTCCAGTACTGGCTGCCGACCAACGGCATGTTCATCATCTGGAAGGCGATGTTCATAGTCTGGAACGCCGCCGTAGCACCGCCTCTGCGACACACAGCCACGCTCGCCGCAGGCTTGTTCTGGAACAAGCTGCCAGCCGAGAAGAACAGCCTCTGCATAAGCGACAGAGCCGCTCCCGTAGGCTGTCCGTAGTAAACAGGCGAGCCTATGACAAAGGCGTCGCAGTCCGCCATCTTCTTCGACACTTCGTTGCAGACATCGTCGTCGAACACGCAACGTCCCAATCCCTGCACACGGCACTGTCCGCAAGCGATGCAACTGCGCACAGGCTTCGTGCCCACCTGCACTATCTCAGCCTCAACGCCATTCTCCTGCAACCGCTTAGCCACCTCGTTCAGAGCCGTGAACGTGTTGCCCTGGGCATGAGGACCAGCATTAACTAAAAGCACTTTCATCTTCTGTTATCTTTTTTTACATTGTCAATAATCCGCAATGTAGCACATTTCCATGAAAATCACACACTGCATGGACTCCGTTGTTCATGTTCTGTGGTTTTTACGCAATCCCCACCAGCTCGATTTCGAAAATCAGCGTCGAGCCGCCAGGAATGCCCGGTTGCGAGAACTTGCCGTAGCCCATCTCGGCAGGGATGTAAACCTCCCATTTGTCGCCTATGTGCATCTGCTGCATGGCTATTATCCAGCCGTCTATCAGGTCGCACAGCCGGCAAGCCAACGGCACACCGCCACGGCTGCTGTCGAACTCGTTGCCGTCGATGGTCCTGCCCGTGTAGTGCGCTGTGACGATGTTGCGCACCGTAGGCGTGGCGCTGCTCTGGTCGCCTTCCTCTATCACTTTGTAGTAGATGCCCTGCGGAAGCGCCTTCACGCCCTCCTCTTTCGCCTTCGCCGCGAGCCATTCCTTGTTCGCCTGTATGTATTTCGATTTTGCCATTATATATGTGTTTTTTGTTTACAAATCATTAATCTCCTGCTGCAAGAAATTGAGGAATGCCGCAGCCTGAGCGCCGTCCATCTGCGCATGATGGAACTGGAACGATATAGGCAGCGTCGTCTTGAGCCACCCTTTGCGCCACTTGCCCCACGCCAGAAACGGATTGTTGAAGATGCCGGAGTATTGATTGACAATGCTGTCGAGCTCCGTTTCCACCATCGCCGAAGTTCCGATTATCATTCGGTCTTCACACGCCATGTCGGCGCACTCGGTGGCGGTGCGGCTGGTTATGTCCTCGTAGTCCTTCGCAAAGCGCTCGAAGTCGCCGTCGAAAGGTATGTCGCAATTATTTATGCCGCCGTCGCAGTTATTCACTATCACGTTCACAGCCAGCGCATCATACTGCATCAGCCTGCCGTCCTGCGGCAATGTGTAAAACTCCGGCACACGGCTCGCCGCACGGGCTATGCACCAGCACATCAGCATATTGAACTTCACGCCGCGCCTTCTGCTCGCCTTCACAATCCTTGTCACGTCGAATGTCCTTGTGAGTGTCACCATAGGCTGTGGCGATTTGCTCCACATCTCGAACGCCGCGGCACGGCTTGTCGTCTTCGGGTCCAGTTCTCTCATAACTCTAAAAATTGATGCTCAAAATTAGCGGTTTTGCAGGAAAATCCGCTATTGCTCTGTGAGCAGATTTTACCCACAGTGTCCTGCGGACAGAAATAGAAACAAATAAAATCAAATAGGTCAAAATTCATTCTGTTGAATTTGATGCAATTTGTGAGATTTCTCGCGAAGCGACTCAACAAATCCGCACCCTGAGCGCAGTCGAAGGGTGATTATGATTTTACACCCGGCATTTCGGCTACGCTCAATGACCGGCAGCTGGTCCCTGAGCGAAGCCGAAGGGCCGATATTCGATTGCTGAGTGTTCGGTTGCTGAGCGGAGCCGAAGCACCGAAGCACCAGCCTATTTTCCATGATTCTTTCCATCACAGCGCCTTCCGCAGTGCCGTTCTTCTGTTAAAACACGATTTTTATGTTATGTAACATTTGAAAATATTTTGTTAAGCGGCACGAATACCCCTAACTTTATATGCAAACAAATACAGATCACGTTTCATGACTTATCTAAAGCGATTAAAACAGAAAATG
>CAMHCZ010000185.1 GCA_946183755.1 uncultured bacterium
TATTGTTATGGTAAGTCTTGTCTCGGCGGCTATGGCGTCGTCGCTTATGGACATTGGGGTTATGTCGTAGCCTGTGATTTCGCCCTCAAGCTCGATGTCGCCGTTGTTTGTGACCTGTGTCAGTCTGGTCTGCTTGGCGTAAACGTCTCGTAGCGACTCGTTGAACATAGGCGCGAGGGCAGGGTAAACGAGCGGCGCGTTGTTTGTGAAGCTTCTTATGGTTATGGTCTTCGTCTTGGTGTAGTCGATAGAGGCTCCGTTGAATTTGTATGACACGGTGCAGCCAGTGACGAGCAGTATTGTCGCTATGGCGGCTATTAAGCTGTAGCGTGTTCTTGTCTTGGTCATTATTCTAATCCGAGTTGTTTGATTTTTCTGTATAATGTTCTTTCCGATATATCGAGGTCCTTGGCGGCGAGTTTTCTCTTGCCGTTGTGCCTGTCCAGCGCTTTCTTTATCATCTCTTTCTCAGCCTCTTCCAGCGACAACGACTCCTCGACGTATTCCTCGGTGTCCTCGATATGCCTTTTGTTTATGGTCTTCTTCTGTGCGCCCACGGGGTCTTGCACGATTTCGCCCATATTGTTGGCCAGCGTGTTCTGATTGTCTTTCTCCCACTGTATGGTGACTGTGTTGTCCTGCTCTCCGAGGTTTATGTTCTCGTCTATGGTTATGCCTTGCTTGTCGATTATCTCCTTGACCAGCCTTCTCAGGTCGCTCATGTCTTTCTTCATGTCGAAAAGCACCTGGTAGAGTATCTCTCTCTCGTTCTCGAATGTCTTCTCATCCTTGCTTTTCGCCAAGGCCGGCAGCGTGCTCGACTTCCAGTTCGGCAAGTATCTGAGCAGGCATTCCTTGCTTATGACTCCGGTCTCTAAAACCGACAGTTGCTCGGCTATGTTCTTAAGCTGTCTGACGTTTCCGGGCCAGTAGTATTCCTTCAGAACGGCTTGCGCCTCTTCGTCCAGCTTGACGGAAGGGCGTCTGTATTTCTCGGCGAAGTCCGATGCGAATTTCCTGAACAGCAGGATGATGTCCTCTTTCCTGTCCCTGAGTGCCGGCATCGATATTGGAATGGTGTTCAGTCGGTAATAAAGATCCTCTCTGAACTTGCCTTCCTTTATAGCGTTTTCTATATCTATGTTAGTCGCAGCCACGATTCTTACGTCGGTCTTCTTCACTGTGCTGGAGCCGACTCTGATGTATTCGTGGTTTTCCAGCACTCTCAGCAGCTTGGCTTGCACGTCGAGCGGCAGTTCGCCCACCTCGTCAAGGAAAATCGTGCCTTTCTCTGCGACCTCGAAATATCCCTTTCTTTCGTTCTTGGCGTCGGTGTACGAGCCTTTCTCGTGTCCGAACAGCTCGCTCTCCATTGTGCCTTTAGGTATGGCGCCGCAGTTCACGGCTATGTAGTTGTTGTGCTTTCTTGCGCTGTATTGATGTATGATTTGTGCGATGTTCTCTTTGCCGACTCCGCTTTCTCCAGTTATGAGCACCGAAAGGTCGGTCTTTGCCACTTGTATGGCTATTTCTATTGCCCTGTTAAGCACATTGCTGTTGCCGATGATTCCGAATCTGTGTTTAACCTGTTGTGTCTCTATGTTTTCCATCTTGACGCTCCTTTGTGCTGTTGTCAGTCCGCATTTATATATTCTTACAAATATAGAAATTATCTTTTCCAGCATAGGCAATGTTATTCTAAAAAGTTACTTTTGTCGAAACATTATTTAAAAACATGAAGTTCACGTCAAGGATTCTATTTTTTCTTTCGTTTTTCATTTATGCCGCCACCTCTCAGGCCAAACAGCCGAAGCATGAGATGCGCGCCGTGTGGGTAGCCACAGTTGCCAACATCGACTGGCCGTCGTCCAAAGGGCTTTCGGTGGAGGAGCAGAAGTCGGAGATTATCTCTATGCTTGACGCCTTCAAGAGGGACAACATAAACACCGTGATATTCCAGGCGCGTCCGTCGGCAGACGCTTTCTATGACTCGAAGACAGAGCCATGGTCACAGTGGCTTACTGGAGTTGCAGGCAAGGCGCCGGAACCATTCTACGACCCGCTTAAATTCATCATCTCCGAGGCTCACAAGCGTGCCATGGAGCTTCATGTCTGGGTTAATCCGTACCGTGCGCTCAACTACAGCGACGTGTCCAAGTTCGCGCCAAAGAGCGTCTATCACTCGCATCCGGAGTGGTTCGTGAAGTACGGCGGCAAGATACTTTTCGACCCGGGACTGAAGGAGACTCGCGACTATCTGGCGGCAGTCATAGCCGAGCTTGTGGTGAATTACGACCTCGATGCGATTGTTTTCGACGATTATTTCTATCCATATCCGGTCGCGAAAGAGAAGTTCGACGACTCCAAGTCGTTCGCCAAGGATTCGCGCGGATTCACATCGTTGGCAGACTGGCGTAGAGACAATGTGAACCTTGCCATAGCGCAGATTTCCGACACGATACATGCACTCAAGCCATGGGTGCAGTTCGGCATATCGCCTTTCGGAGTGTGGCGTCATCAGGCTGACGATCCGCGAGGCTCGGAGACTTCGCGCGCATTGACCAACTATGACAACCTTTATGCCGACGTTCTCAACTGGGTGGACAACGACCTTTTGGACTACGTTTCGCCGCAGCTCTACTGGGAGATAGGCAAGAGCAATGTCGATTACGCCAAGCTGCTGCCGTGGTGGTCGAAGAACTCGGGCAAGGCGAATCTGTATGTCTCGATGTATTCGTCGGGATTCTCGCAGAACGCCAAGAATAAGGCATGGCAGTCGCCAAACGAGCTGGCAAGGCAGATGCGTCTCAACAGAAAGGACACAGCTGTGGCAGGCGAGATATACTACAGTGCCAAGTT
Source organism: uncultured bacterium (assembly GCA_946183755.1). Taxonomy (GTDB): domain Bacteria; phylum Bacteroidota; class Bacteroidia; order Bacteroidales; family Paludibacteraceae; genus UBA4363. The sequence continues at coordinate 2,860 of CAMHCZ010000185.1, forward strand.
CTTCCTGAAAAACGAGCTCGGATTCAACGACTCGCTCAGAACCACCTTTTATGCTCATCCAGCATTGCCGCCAGCGTCTAAACTGCTTTCTGTGAACGACTCGCTGCGCACTCCGCAGCCGGCTAATGTAGAGATAAGCCGGCACCGGTCGTCCAAGTCGTCACCTTACGTTTACAGGCTGTCGTGGTCGGCATCCGAAGGGGAAGGCGGTCTCGCGCCGGCGTATTACGTCGTTTACGCATTCCAGGGCAAGCATGCCGGCGACATGTCCGACCCGTCCAACATCATTTGCGTAACCACAGACACATCCTATGACCTCTCATCGTTCATCGAGGGCAAGCACGGACGCTATTCGATAGTCGTCACTGCCGTTAACCGATACCGCCTGGAGTCCAAGCCAGAGGAGGACATCTCCATCCGCTTGAAATAGAGTAGTGCAACAATAACAAAAAAAGTCCAAGAATA
>CAMHCZ010000186.1 GCA_946183755.1 uncultured bacterium
AAAATGATACTAACCATAGCGCTAAAAAATGGATGGCACCATCTGATGCCTTACTCTATGTACGATTTTTACGAAGGATTCCACGACTATAACTTTGGATATTAGATTATGAAAGTAGCTATATTATACATCTGCACAGGCAAATACAATTATTTCTTCAAGGGATTCCACGAGTCTTGCGAGAAATATTTCCTGAAAGAAATCGCTGAAGTGAGATATTTTGTATTCACCGACGACATGAATTTGACTGACGCAGAAAACGTCAAAATAATAAAGAAAGAATGCAAGGGCTTCCCGATGGATTCATTGCTCCGTTTCGACATGTTCCTGTCGCTTGAAAACGAGTTGAAAGACTTCGACTACACGTTCTTTTTCAATGCGAACATGGAGTTTGTCAGCCCTGTCGGCAAAGAGATTCTTCCTGAGAAAGAGGGACTCGCAGCAGTAGTGCATCCTGGATTTTTCAGCAAGCCGTCGTTTATGTATCCATACGAAAGGAATAAGAAATCCACAGCCTACATAAGGCCGAGGGACAAGGAATACACATACTTCATGGGAAGCCTAAACGGCGGCAGAACCCAAGACTATATGGCACTCGCGAAAACATGCTCGGAGAACACCCACAAAGACCTCGACCACGGAATTATCGCAATGGTACACGACGAGTCACATCTGAACAAATACTTGCACGACAAATCTTGCCTCAAACTGTCGCCTGCCTACGCCTACCCCGAAGGATGGAAACTGCCGTTCGAGCCAAAGATTATCATCAGAGACAAGACTAAGATAAGCCAATACTTCAACAAAGGCAGAGACCATTCCGTCATAGGCAGACTGAAGAAAGCGTCAAGGATTCTGTACAGAGCAATAATTTGGAATTTCTAATTATGAAGATAGTAAACTTTTCAGGCGGACTAGGCAATCAGATGTTCCAATACGCATTCCTGGTTGCAGTAAGAGAGACTTTCAACAAGGAAGTTCTCATGGACACATCTCTGTTTAAAGGCAGGAACTTCCACAATGGCTTTGAACTGACTAAACTCTTCAATATAACTGCGAAAGAGGCTGAAAAAAAAGACATAAAGGAACTGACACCATACTTCACAAACTATTATCTGTCAAGAATTTACTGGAAATACTTTCCAAGAAAGAGAACAGAGTGCCAGGAAATAAACCACTGCGAATACAACGACAAAATACTGACAGAAGACAAGGATTTGTATTTCTATGGAATATGGCAGAACCCAAAGTATTTCAATCATTTCAAGGATGTGATAATCAAAGAGTTCACATTCAAAACGGCGTTGAACGCCAAAAATGAAGAAGCGAAAGCATACATACAGAAAAGCCCGACAACAAGCATACACATAAGACGAGGCGACTATCTGAAACATGCCAACTACAAAGGCTTGTGCGGTGTAGAGTACTACAAGGATGCCATAAATCACGTTAAGGAGAAGTACCCAGACAACAAGTTCATAATCTTCTCCAACGACATGGAATGGTGCAAGGAGAACATTGTACCAATAATAGGTGAAAGCGAATACATCTGCGCTGACTGGAATAAAGGTTCAGAAAGCTACAACGACATGAGGCTTATGAGTCTGTGTGACAGAAACATAATAGCGAACAGTTCGTTCTCATGGTGGGCGGCATACCTGAACCAGCACGAGGACAAGGAGATAATCGCGCCTAAGATATGGACAAACTCGCCTGTGAAATTCAATAGACAATTAGACAGCTGGACTCTCTTTTAAAAAACATCAACTATGGACAAATATCTAACACTCAAAGAAATACAGCACAGAGAAAAGCTTATATTGGACTATGTCGCTGATATTTGTGACAAGAACAACCTGAGATACACACTGGCATACGGAACACTTATTGGAGCCGTACGCCACAAAGGTTTCATACCATGGGACGACGACATTGACATCTCGCTTCCAAGACCTGACTTTGAAAAACTGATTGAGATAATACAACGCAATCCGTCAGACAAATTCAAGCTCTACACCAAAGACACTCCCGGTTATTTCTACCCCTATGCCAAAGTCTCTGACTGCGAAACAAGAATATTGAAAAACTACATAGAGGACATCGACGGCATGGGCATCTGGATAGACATAATGCCTATTGATGGCTCTAAGGGCGAAAGTTCTTTGCACAACAAACTGTGCTATGTGCTTCACAAATGCCGTGCAGCATCGGTTCACAGCACATTCCCTAAAAACAGAGGTGGAAACTGGCTTTTGTGGAAAATATGCCGCCTGATAGGATACAAATTCTTTCTGAAAGCATTCGTGAAACTGTCGAAAATGAACAAATTCTCAGAATGCGACCTGGTGGCATCTATGACAAACCACCAATACCACTTCCCTAAAGATATTTTCGAGGAATACATAGACGTGGATTTTGAAGGAAGCCGATACAAGGCTGTGAAAAAATACGACGAGTACCTCAAGATATTGTTCAACGACTACATGACTCTGCCGCCAGAAAACGAAAGAGTCGATCATAACCTGAAAGTCATATACAACAAATAACAGAGATGGAATTCTCAGTACTACTCTCATTATACAAGAAGGAACAACCAGCGTTCCTGAGACAAAGCCTCGACAGCATTCTCGCTCAGACAATGCCGCCAAGCGAGATCGTGATTGTGGAAGACGGGGAACTCACAGACGAACTTTACAATGTCGTGGATGAGTACCAGAAGAAATGCGACTGCCTGAAAATCGTGAAACTGGAGAAGAACCAGGGACTGGGCAAGGCGCTGAATGAAGGACTGAAGCATTGTTCGTTCGACATTGTGGCAAGAATGGACACTGATGACATAAGCAAACCGGAAAGATTTGAGAAGCAGATAAAGGAATTCGAGAACGACCCGGATTTGTGCGCTGTCAGCTGCTGGATTGACGAGTTCTACAACGACTGCAACGACATCCGCTCGACGAGGAAAGTGCCTGAGACAATGGAAGAAATCGTTAAATTCGGCAAGAAGAGAAATCCCATCAACCACCCTGCGGTGATTTTCAAGAAAGAAAAAATTGAAAAAGTAGGTGGCTATATGCCCTTCTATTTATTTGAAGATTACTATCTTTGGGTAAGATTAATACTTGAGGGCTGTAAGGTTAAAAATATTCAAGAGTCGCTTCTTCTTTTCAGAGCGAACAGCGATATGTACAAAAGGAGAGGCGGTCTGAATTATGCTCTGACAGAGATAAAATTCCAAAAAAAACTGAAAGAACTCGGCTATATCACCCCCTTGGAAATGATGGTCAACATAACAATAAGAATGACCACCAGATTAATACCTAA
>CAMHCZ010000187.1 GCA_946183755.1 uncultured bacterium
AGCCCCAAAACAATGGCAAATTTTCTGGATTCCATACCTAAGGTCACTAAGAACCTGCTCATAATAAACATACTTGCCTATCTGGCGACTATAACGCTCGTGAAGTCGGGATTCGACATGAACGACATGTTCGGACTGCACTACTACGAGTCGGATTCGTTCAAGCCATTCCAGATCATAACATACATGTTCCTGCACGCGTCTTTCTCGCACTTGTTCTTCAACATGTTCGCGCTGTGGATGTTCGGCAGGATAATCGAGGAGATACTCGGCCAAAGCAAGTACCTGTTCTTCTACTTCACTTGCGGCATCGGCGCCGGGCTTGTGCAGGAGCTGGCATGGAGCTACGACATACCAAACGCGCTGCAAGGCATAGCCATGAAATACGAAACGGTGCTCTCTGCCGCCGACACCGAGCTCATAATGTCGAGGTTCATAACGGTGGGCGCGTCGGGAGCGATATTCGGATTGCTGCTCGCCTTCGCAATGCTGCTGCCGAACCAGCCGATATTCTTCATGTTCATACCAGTGCCTATCAAAGCGAAATACTTCGTCATAATATATGCGCTGATTGAGCTGTGGGGCGGCGTGGCGGCATCGGCCGGCGACAACGTGGCGCACTTCGCGCATCTGGGCGGAATGATCTTCGGATTCTTTCTGCTGAGATACTGGCAGAACAAATACAAGAACCAACAAATGGACTAAGAGCATGCGTCTTTTCAGAAAACACCGCGACAACAGACGCCTCCACATGATAGGAGACGAAGAGAGGAAACGCTACATGCGCAACAGGAAAAGGCAGGACGCGTCCAAAAGGGTTTTCAAGGGACTGCTCAGGCCTGCCATACACTTGTTCAGCCTGAGCTTGAACATCGTGTTCTTAGTGTTGCTCCTGTTGTCCGGACTCGCAACTCAGATCTCGCCCGAGGTGTTTGTATTGCCGTCGTATCTGAGTTTAACCTTCAGCCTGCTCGTCATTATAAATATATTATATGTGATATTGTGGGTGATAAGGCTCAAGGTGCACTTCATATACTCGCTCTTTGTGCTGATACTGCTCTCGACCAACATACAGAACAACTTCCCTCTGCACATATTCAGCAGCGACAACAAAGAGAAGGCGCTGGAGGACAAGAGCGGAACAGACATAACTATAATGTCGTTCAACGTCAAGCTGTTCGACTTCTACAAGAAAGACCAGCAAGGACGGAACAGCACCATCGACTACATACTGAGCAGGAAAGCCGACATCGTCTGCATACAGGAGTACGGATTCTACAACGACAACTCGTTCCTGAGCAAGGACGAGATAGACTACTTCATGCGCAAGGAGTACCCGTACCAGCACACGCTCTACGCCATGAACTCCAACAAAAGAAGCTCATACGGCATAGCGCTGTATTCGAAATTCCCTATCGTGAGAAAAGGCGAGGTAAAGTACGGCTCTAAATACAACCTGACATCAATATCGGACATCGAGATAAACAACGAGATAATAAGAGTCATAAACTGCCACTTGGAGTCCAACCAGTTCACCGGCGATGACAAGAAGAAGATGATGGAGACCGTGAAGGACGCCGACAAGGGGAACGTGTCGGAGACTACAGGACTCGTGACCAAGAAACTGAGCAAGGCATCGAAAGCGAGAGCCAAGCAAGCCGAGGCAATAAGCAACACGATACACGACACCAACATACCGGTGATAGTGTGCGGCGACCTCAACGACGCGCCAGCTTCGTACACCTACAAGAAGGTACGAGGCGACCTGGGCGACGCCTTCACAAGCACATCGTCGGGACTGGGCATCACATACAACGAACTGCCGTTCTGGTTCAGAATAGACTACATACTGCACTCGAAGACCCTCATACCGTACGACTTCAAGATAGACAAAGTGGAGCTGTCCGACCACTACCCTATATCGTGCAAGATGCACATACCGCAGGCAGAATAACAGACTACCAACTAATCAACAACATAAAGATATGAAACCAATAGTTAGCATCATCATGGGCAGCACATCAGACCTGCCAGTCATGGAAAAAGCAGCAAACTTCCTCGAGGACATGGAGATTCCGTTCGAGATGAACGCGCTCTCCGCACACCGCACGCCAGCCGAAGTGGAGCAATTCGCAGCCGAGGCCAAAGGACGCGGACTGAAAGTGATAATCGCCGGAGCAGGCATGGCGGCAGCACTGCCGGGCGTGATAGCGGCGAACACGACTGTGCCAGTCATAGGAGTGCCAATCAAGGGAATGCTCGACGGACTCGACGCAATGCTCTCAATCATACAAATGCCTCCGGGAATACCAGTTGCCACTGTGGGCGTGAACGGAGCACAGAACGCGGCGATACTCGCAGCCGAGATGCTCGCCCTGTCCGACGCCGAACTCGACAAGAGACTCACCGCACACAAGGAAGGGCTGAAAAAGAAAATAGTGAAAGCCAACGCGGAACTCGCAGAGCTGAAAACCTGGAAGTTTAAAACAAACTAAAACTCACAAAGGCAGATTATTACGATAGTCTGCCTTTGATTTTTTATGGCTTGGTTTTCTTAAGAAAGAGAGTATATTTGCAGAAACTCACATACTATTTTCATACAGAAATTCGGGAATAGCTCAAAATGGAAATTATCATGAGAAAGATATTCTTCTATATTCTTGCTGCAGCAAGCCTTCTTACAGCCTGCGATAACAACAACCTTTTGGTCGAGCCAGAAGAAGAGAAAAACGCATCAAACTCAAGTTACGACCAAAGTCCCCCCCTCGTCCGAAAATGGTACTACAACTCAGACGATGACAGATATTACTACGATTTTCGGTCAAACGGAACGGTATATTACAGCTATTACCAAAATATCGGTCCTTTAAACTCTACCCTAAATGGTTTCGTAACAAAAACAGGACACTGGTCTTACCTTAACGAGGAGAAGACAAAATTCTCTATTGGCTGGGATGATTGCATTGACTGTTGGTATGACATAATCTGCGAAGACAGCGAGAAAATGGAGATAAGAAAAGATGGTTCTGGACCTGCTGGATGCGGATTACGTTCTGTAACGACATTACTAAAGTCCGCCCAAAAAGTTGTTTATAATATCAACGAAGACATCAAGGATTTAATAGGGACATGGTATTACGACGAGACAAAAGATGGCAAATATTTAAAGTTTCAGCCTGACGGAATTTGCTATTATCACTATTACCAAGACTATGGCGATTTGAATGGCTGGGTAGACTTAAAGGGCACATGGAATTACAATTCCGACGCCAAAACATTGTCAATATCAATGAATGGAGAAATCTCATATCATTACGACA
>CAMHCZ010000188.1 GCA_946183755.1 uncultured bacterium
TGGCACCTCGATGTCGGCTCGTCACATCCTGGGGCTGGAGAAGGTCCCAAGGGTTGGGCTGTTCGCCCATTAAAGTGGCACGCGAGCTGGGTTCAGAACGTCGTGAGACAGTTCGGTCCCTATCTGTTGTGGGCGCAGGGTATTTGAGGAGAACTGACACTAGTACGAGAGGACCGTGTCGGACGCACCTCTGGTATGCCGGTCGGATCGCCAGGTCCGCCGCCGGGTCGCCAAGTGCGGGCAGGATAAGCGCTGAAAGCATCTAAGCGCGAAGCCGTCTTCGAGATGAGATACCCATGAGGGAGGTTACAGACGATGACCTTGATAGGCCTCAGGTGTAAAGGCGGAGACGTCAAAGCCGAGAGGTACTAATATCCCGAAGGAGTTTCCTCGCGCTCCCTCTCTGTTGCATTGCGGAGCATTAAGTCTTCGCTCTTCCTGTCCGAGACGTCAATAATCATGATATTCAGGTGGTTATAGCGCCGGGGTTCCACCTCTTCCCATTCCGAACAGAGAAGTTAAGCCCGAACGCGCCGATGGTACTGCGTATAGTGGGAGAGTAGGTTGCCGCCACTTTTTTTGAGAGAGCCTGTCAGGAAAGTTCCCGACAGGCTCTCTTGTTTTTATGCCCCTGCGCGGATGAGAGGCGAGGGCACGATGCGGTGTGGACTTGCAGTCCTGTCGACCTTATCTTTCCCTTGTCGTTATCTTGCTGCAGTTTTTTATCTGCGCCTGAATTCTGACGGCGACATGCCGATGCTGTGCTTGAAGTATCTGCAGAACAATGACAGTTCGGCAAATCCTAACATTTCGGAAATCTCATTGATGCTGAGGTCTCTGCGCTCGTTCAGCAGGGACTTGGCGTGTGTTATGACGTATTCGTTGATCCACTGCGGCGCTCCTCTGCCGGTCGTTTCCTTGATTATGTGCGACAGATACTTGGGTGACAGGCTGAGTTCTTTGGCATAGAAGGTCACGTTTCTTTCCTTGTTGTAATGCATTGTCATTAGATGATGGAACTTGGAGAAGATTTCCTCGTTGCGTATTTCGTCTTTTGATTTCGGTTTTATATGCTTAGTGTAAAGCGCTCCTACCACTTCGCAGAAAATCCTAAGCTGCCTTCTTGTAATCTCGAATTTCGAGAATTCGCCGTGCTGCATTTTCTTCATTAACTCGATAAATGCCAGCACAAGCTCCGTCTCGTCGTCGTCCATTCTGAAGTCGGACTCTTGGTGGTTCATGAGAAAGTCGAAGCCGCCAGTGCTTCTCATCTCGTTGTAGAGTTTTTCTGACACGAGGATAAGGACCGTGCGGTAGTCCTGGGAGCAGAACTGCGACTTGACGATGTGGTGTGGAAGGACGATGGAGAAGTCGTTTTTCTCGAAGTGGACATTTCTCAAATCATAACTTGCCTCACAAACGCCACTTTTGCAAAGTCCCATTACTAAGTGCTGCGATATGAAATCGACGCCTATGTATGGCAGCTGCTTGACGTTATCGATAATGACAACTCCGTTTCTGTCTACGTTTTCTACCGTGTATTGCTGTATGTCTTTGTCTATATCCATAGTGATTAATGATGCGATAAATATATGTCTTGTTTTTATGTTATGCAACACAAATCCGACCTTTTGATAAAAGTGCCGTTCCAAATGTTAATTAGCGATATGAGGCATGACGATAAATTTGCGGCAACATAAAAAAGGAGGTGATTATGTTCATTCAAAATCATTCATTAAAGTTCAGTTTTGCCCTGTTGCTGATGGGCGTTGGATTGTCGTTCACATCGTGCGGAGATGACGACGACTCTTCATCATCGACTGTGGCTCCGGGTTCTGACACAAACACGTCCGCTTCTTCGTATTCGGACGATTTGTCGGAGCTGACGGTTTCGCTGGTGTCGTCGCTACCAACAGCGGAGTCGGCGTCGTTGCCGTCGGTTTCGTCGAGCGACACGATAAGAATAAAGTATTCCGGTAGCGCGGTCGAAGTGACTGGCGAGGTGGAAGGCGTGACTGTGGATGCGACGACGCAGGCAGTGTCTGTGGCATCGACGGCTGCAACACCGGTCGTGTATGCGTTGTCCGGCTCTACGACGACAGGCTCGTTTACCATAGCGTCGGCAGCAGAAACGTCAACTGTGGCGTTGGAGGGGCTGACTATGACAAACTCGTCAGGCTCGGCGATAAACAACCAGTCGGCTAAAGCTCTGAACGTGTATGTGACGCCGGAGACGACGAATACAATCTCGGACGCATCGACATCGGCTGTCAAAGGCGCTATATTCAGCAAGGGCGCGATAGAGATTTCCGGCCGAGGCACACTGAACGTCACGGGTAATTACAAAAATGCGATAAACAGCAGCAAGGCTGGCGTGACAATCAAGCCAGGATGCCTTATAAACATAACAGCCAACGCTGGTCATGGCATAAAGTCGGAGACGGCTGTCAATATAGGCGGAAGTGTGTTAAACATAACCGCAACAGGCGCTGCAGGCAAGGGAATATCATCTGGCGACGATGTGAACATAACTGCTGGCAGAATTGCGATATTGACTTCTGGCGACGCTTATTATGACGAGACCGAGCTTGACGTGTCGTCGGCATCGGGAGTCAAGGCGGACTCTCTGTTCTACATGAAGGGCGGCGAACTGTACATAAAGAGCACTGGCTCGGGAGGCAAAGGAATAAACTGCGACCAGGTGTTGACGATAGACGGAGGCAAGATAAATATCATAACCACAGGCGCGAAATATGTCTATGACGAAGCCGCCGACCTTGACGCCTCGCCTAAGGGCATAAAGGCGGATTCCGGCGTGGTGATAAACGACGGTCAGATAGCCATAAGATGCAACGGAGCCAAGGAAGGTCCTGAAGGACTGGAGAGCAAGAAGGATATGGTGATAAACGGCGGAACGATAGAGATTTACACGACCGACGACGCCATAAACGCCGCTTCGTCGATAACCATCAATGGCGGACAAGTGTATGCGAGAGCCACTAACAACGACGCCATAGACAGCAACGGAACACTGACGATAAACGGCGGTGTGGTTGTGGCTGTGGGCTCGTCGGCTCCCGAAGGCGGACTGGACTGCGACGAGACTCCGATAATAATCAACGGCGGTGTCATTGCGGCACTGGGCGGCACGACATCGACTCCTTCATCGTCAAACACTCAGCCGACTATAATCTACGGCGGTTCGTCATCGACGGTCTATGGACTGAAGTCATCGTCTGGCGACTGCATCTTGACTTACAAGACACCAACGGATTACAATTCCTCATACGTCCT
>CAMHCZ010000189.1 GCA_946183755.1 uncultured bacterium
TGCCATCTCTTCTCGCAATGCTTGCGCTACTGTTGGCAGTCTGAACATACATAACATCTTTCTTCTTATCCGCTCTGAGGTCATATGCACCTTCATCGTCTCTCACAAAGTGGTTGTTGTAGTCATAAACAATCTCATCGCCACCAGAAATGACTTCCACAAGGAATGCCTGCATAGGCGGCATCAAGCTACTACTCAAATAACTACCCTCAGTTGGATTGTTCCACAAATCCTCGCCAGACATGAATGAGTTGAAGTTTTTACCATTCCAGAATTTTGCATTATTTGCTAACACACCAGAATTGTCTTGCAAAAATCTCTCAACATCCAAGTGTGTCATCAGCGGATTTGGTATCAGAGTCAATCCATCATCATCTGTCGACAGAGTGAAGGTTGTTGGCAATGAACCTGTTCCTGCTTCTGCTGCAAATCTGTAAGCATTCTCGGTCTTGTCAAGCTTGACAGGAATCTTCGTGAACAGTTTGCCAGTGAATGAACTGTGAGGGTAAACTGTTGTGACCAAAGAACTGTCGGTGTTCATTCTTGGGAATGTTATAACCTTTGACGAGTTCTGCAAAAGCAATCCGTTTGGATAATTCCATACTGAGTCAGACACTCTATAAAGAATTCCCTTGCCGTAAAGCTCAGCATCCAACGTCTGGAAAGGCTGAGTCCAGTCTTCCGAAACCGCGCCTGTTGACCTCTTTGAATCAGGCAACACATCCTTGAAGAAACGTATCTCCATCTCCGGCATACCTCCGAAGTAGAAGTCGCCTGAATACATATCGCCGAGCGGTGCAGTCAATGTGTAATAATTGTTTCTCTGCAAATCCACTTGCACGAACGCTCTCTTGTATGTGAGTCTATCCAATCCCTTGACACCTGCGCCTGGACGGAATGTTATGTTCTTGCACTCTCCAGTTCTACCAGCTTCTATCTCAGGATAGTGTCCTGACTTCTCGTAGAACTCCTCTGTCGCATCCTGAGCGGCGTCATTAGAAGAAGTAACGTCTCTTATTATGACATCGGTACAAGCCGCAGGAACATGGTGTGTCCAGTTTCTATTATTATGCCACTCGTTAGATACCGTTCCAAGCCACTCTGTCTTGTGCGCCGCATAGTCAACAAGCAAGTCGTTTGAGTTAGGACCTACACCACAACCATTCTGCACACCAACAATAACGTGAATGTCCGGAACATCTTCTCCAAGGTCAACATAGATGGTACTTGGGTCACCAAGAACCTCTGTATATTTAGAGTTGAGTTCGCTTGGCGAGAAGTTCCACACATAAGTTGTCGCATCGATAGGCAGATTATACTCATGGCTGAAAACACTCTGCGTTGCTTGTATCTTCAATCGTCCATCATCGCCCACACAACCTGCAGAAACCTCTGTCACCTGAGTTGGAGGTAATTTTGTCGCATAAATCTCGGCATTGGCCTGTCCAGAAAGCAATGCACACTGCTTATCTGTGTATTCTAAGTCAATGATTATCTTCAATGCAATCTGAGCGTTGGTAAGTGAGTTTGGAGCCTGAAGCGACATCGTCTCACCATCATAAATCTGCCTAATCTCTTCTATAATACCGCTTTCGTTATATACAGTATCCAAAACTCCGTTTATCACAGTAAATGACTCCTTTTCTGTCGTCCCCGGAGCTCTTGAGATAACCCAATGGTACTGAGCGCCATTTGACTCGGCTGCATTTGATATTGCGTATTCTGCTATCGAACCAATACAAACAACTCGCGGACCAGAAATCTCATATACGCCATTAAGAGGCTTGTCTTCTTTTGTCAAATAGTGCAGTGTTCTTGTGCTTCCGTTTCCTGCAATCGGCACGGTACACTCTCCACTCTGAATCTCAAGAATCTCGATAGTCTGGTCTTGCTTATTCATAAGCACGCTCACATCAACTTCGTCATTGAAGCAACCGCTTGTGCCCTGAGGGCAATCGACAAACACCTTGTATGTCTTGCGAGTCTCGTTGTTAGAAGCTGTAACCACATACTGGAAGTACTCTGAGGTCAATCCGGAAAGCGAAGACACTTCCCTTCTGAGCGAGTTGGCGGCTCCTGAAGCTGGGGAAATTGTAGCGCCTGGCGATACCGTGATAGTAGGTGTTATTGTCGATGGGTTGCAAGAGCCTTCTGGCAACTCAAGGAATATTACATCGTTATATATTCTGACATTGGTTGCACCAGCTATATCGAATGATGTTATGTCTGCTAAGCTCGACTGCAATTCTGCGTCACAAGGTGTGATATCCAATTGACTCACCGTTGTGAGCACGCTCTCTTCTGGTCCTTCAAAATCAATATAAATATTTGTCACAGGCATAGTCTGCTTGCATGATGATATTATCACACTATGCTCGTGGCACACACCACCTCTGAGCAACGGTGTAGCAAGATATGTTGTTCCGTTGTTGTCGTAGATTTTAATCTTTCTATATCCGTTTGCGCTCCACTTTATCAGCAACTGACCTATACCAGAAAGTCCCGTCGTGTGAGGAATATCTCCACTTACGTCAATACTCAAGCGGTTAGATGCCAGACTTCCGGATCTTATTGCGGAGCTTCCGTTTACAACACAAGAGCCCTCAGACGTGTATGCATAATACTCTTGATAATATGTAGAGCCTTCTACTGGAGCGACACCGCCAATTTTGATTCTATCTGGCACATCATTCACAGAAGAATAATTCTGATAAAGCGTTCCGTCTTCCTCTTTTGTCTCGCCATCTGCTCTATATGAGTATGGCAAGTAGAAGTCGCCCTTCTTTACTGTCAGATTCAGTTCGTAATTAGCGTTTTCGGCATTGTCATCTGAATTCACCTTAAGAACACCAGCATGCACACCATCTGCAAGTCCAGCCGGAGCTGAATAACGAACAGTGATGAACAAAGAGTCTGGAGCATTCATATCAATAGATGTCGCCTCCTTCGCCACATTTTCCGCACATCTTATTTTTACTGGAGATGTTGGTGAATATGAAGTGGTAACACCGTATTTCTTCAATTTGTATCCTGTTATAGAATAACCAGCCCCCTCAATTCCTGAGCTTGAGACAGTTAAATCCGCAGTTCCGTCATTCAGAACAACAAAGGTCTTTTCCAGACTAACAGCTTCGTCTTTCCAAATTGTGCCGACACTCTGTGACGCTCCGTTCTTATAAGTATTCGCGAACTTGTCTGTCACTCTCATTTTTCTTGTTGCTTCTGGCTGAGTTGTGAAGATACAGACATCATAAGAAAGTATGTTGCCATAC
>CAMHCZ010000190.1 GCA_946183755.1 uncultured bacterium
ACTCGTAGAACGCTTTCAGGTCGTCGCTTATAGGGTTCTTGTCGTTGAAACTTTCAGGCACGAGTATCGCCATGGCCTGTGGCAGGCTCAGTCCGCTCATCATCAGGAACTCGAACACGTTGTCCAGGCTCGCCGAGTCGCTCATGTCAGGCTCCACGATAGGGGCGATGGATTTTATGTCGCCCAAGGCCTTGCTGCTGAGCACGCTCTCGCGCGCCTTCATCCATCCGCGGTTGCCACGTATGGTGTTTATCTCGCCGTTGTGCGCGAGGAGACGGAATGGCTGCGCCAGCTTCCATTTAGGGAATGTGTTTGTTGAGAAACGTGAGTGCACCAGTGCCAGTCCGCTTGTCAGGTACGGATTGGACAGGTCTGGAAAGTAGCGGCGCAGCTGTCCGCTCGTGAGCATACCTTTGTATATGATGGCTTTACTGCTGAGCGAGCAGATGTAGAAGTCCTCGTACTTGTTCTCGTTTATTTGCGCTGCAGCGTCAGCGACTCTGCGCTCGATGCGCTTTCTTATCTTGTAGAGCGAGCGCTCGATGTCGTCGCCCTCGCCGGTCACGAATATCTGCTTGATGTCCGGCTCCACTTCTCTTGCCGCCTTGCCCAGCGCTTCGGGCTCTGTAGGCACGGTGCGTATGTGCATCAGTGTCATGCCTTCGCGCTCGATTTCCTCTATCATCACGTTCAGCAGTTCCTTCTGCGCCTCCTCGTCCTTAGGCAGGAAGACGAGTCCCGTTCCGTACTGTCCCTTCTCGGGTACAGGGATACCCTGCAGCAGGATGAACTCGTGAGGAATCTGCAACAGTATGCCGGCTCCGTCGCCGGTCTTGTCGCGTGTCTCGGCTCCACGGTGCTCCATGTTCTCCAATACCTTGAGCGCTTTGTCCACAAGGTCGTGGCTTTTGCCGCCGTGGATGTTTACTACCATGCCGACTCCGCACGCGTCGTGCTCCATGTCGGCTCTGTATAAACCTAAGTTTTTCATGTTGTTGTTATATTTTGGTTTTTATTCGTTCAAGTGCTTTTTCTGTGCTGTCATGCTGACCGAAAGCTGTCAGTCTGACGTATCCCTCGCCGGCAGGTCCGAATCCCACGCCCGGAGTGCAGACAACGTGCGCTCTCTGCAGCATGGCGTTGAAGAATCCCCACGACGTTGTGCCGTCCGGTGTGCGCACCCACAGATAAGGCGCGTCCTTGCCTCCGTACACTTTGTATCCGAGGTTCTGGAGCGTGGCGCGCATCAGTCGCGCGTTCTCCATGTAGTAGTCGATGGTCTTGCGTATCTCGGCGTGTCCGTCGGCTGTGTAGATGGCTTCGGCTGCACGCTGGCTCACATAGCTCACGCCGTTGAACTTGGTCGATTGGCGGCGCGACCACAGCGGGTTGAGTGCTGTGCGCTTGCCGTCCTTCGTCGTGGCTGTCACTTCTTTTGGCACGATGGTGTAGCCGCATCTCACGCCGGTGAATCCGGCTGTCTTCGAGAAGCTGCGGAACTCCACAGCCACTTCTCTCGCGCCTTCAATCTCGTAGATGCTGTGCGGCACGTCGTCGCTCTGTATGTATGCCTCGTATGCCGAATCGTAGAATATCAGAGCGTCGTGCTTTGCGGCGTACTCCACCCAGCGTTTCAGTTCGCTGCGTGTGAGTGTCGTGCCGGTTGGGTTGTTAGGGTAGCACAGGTATATCACGTCCACATGCTCGCTTGGCAGTTCAGGCACGAAGTCGTTATCCTCGGTGCATGGCATGTACACCACGTCGGACCATCGGCCGTCGGCGCCGAGTATGCCGGTGCGTCCGCCCATGGCGTTGCTGTCCACATAGACAGGGTATATCGGGTCTGACACGCCGATCTTCACGTCCTTGCCCAGCAGCTCCTGGAAGTTGCCGGTGTCGCTTTTGGCTCCGTCGTTCACGAATATCTCGTCCTCGTCTATCTTTATGCCTCTCGCGCGGAAGTCGTTCTCGGCTATGGCGTGGCGCAGGAATTCGTAGCCGCGCTCTGGTCCGTAGCCTCGGAATGTCGTGCCGCGGCTCATCTCGTCTACAGCGCTGTGCATCGCCTTAACCACCGATGGCGCCAGCGGCTGCGTCACGTCTCCTATGCCGAGACTTATGACTTCTGCCTGTGGATGCGACTCCTTGAATGCGCCCACCTTTCTGGCGATTTCCGTGAACAGGTATCCGCCCGGCAGTTTCAGCATGTCTTCATTGATGTGTGCCATAATTCTGTTTTTCCTTTCTGTTTATGCTTATTCTGACAATTCAATTTCTCCGTCGAAGGCGAACGCCGCTCCGCCGGTCATCATCACGTGTCCGTCCTCTCTCCATTCTATGTTCAGCGCTCCGCCGTCCATTATTATGCGGCTCTTGCGTCCAGCCCGGCCTGTCTTGGCGGCAGCCACCGCCGTAGCGCACGCTCCTGTTCCGCAAGCCATGGTTATGCCGCTGCCTCGCTCCCACACGCGCACTCTTATGCCGTCCTCGCGTACCGTCGCGAACTCGATGTTGCAGCGCTCTGGGAATGCCTTGTGGAACTCCAGCCGCTTGCCATCGTTCTCCACGTCGGCTTTGTCGGCGTCGTCCACGAATATCACGTAGTGCGGATTGCCCATGCAGACGAAAGTGCCGTCGGGCAGCTCGTCGCTTGGCACGTACTGCGCCTCGTTGCTCAGCGCTGGCGTGCCCATGTCCACAGTCACGGTGTCCACGTGCCCGTCCTTGGTGTTCAGGTTCAGTATTTTTATTCCGGAAGCCGTCAGCAGACGTATTTCGGTTTCTTTTGTCAATCCTTTCTCGTACAGGTACTTGCCCACGCAGCGGCTTGCGTTGCCGCACATTTTGGCTTCAGAGCCGTCGGCGTTGAATATGCGCATCGTGAAGTCCGCCTTGTCGCGTCCTATCAGCACTAATCCGTCGCCGCCTATACCACAGTGGCGGTCGCTCCATATTCTGGAAGCTTCTGCCGGGTCCTTGATGTCATTCAGGGCAGTGTCCACGTAGATGTAGTCATTGCCTATGCCGTGCATTTTTGTGAAATGAATCGTCTTTGACATTTTGTCTTGTGTTTATACTTTGTGGTATTAAAATGTTATTTGATGGTGCAAAGGTATTTCTTTTTGATATTTCATCAAAGAAAAAGAGGAAAAATGTTGCCAAAAACGCAAAATATTTAGAAATGTGGTCTAAAAACAAAGAAAATACTTTCAAAATGCTTTTTGATTTGTAAAAATGATATATCTTTG
>CAMHCZ010000191.1 GCA_946183755.1 uncultured bacterium
TTCATCGCTGCATGCCGAAACAATAAAGGCGGCCTTTGTAGGGTCGCCTTTTATCATGTTTGCGCTTATATCGCTTAGTTTGCCATCTCGCTCAGGAATTTGATTCTCACGAACCTTATTTCCTCCTCGGTGAAGTCCTCTGGTCCGAGTTCCGTTATGGCGTCCTCTATGCTGTCGCTTTCAGCCTCTTTGAAGTACTCGTAGATTTCGTCCACGCGATCCTCGTCCATCACGTCATAGATGAAGTAATCGATGTTGATTTTCGTACCAGAGTCAACGATGGTCTCGAGTTCGTCGAGCAGCTCGTCGATTTCCAGGTCGTGGTTTGCAGCTATGTCATCCAGAGGAATCTTTCTGTCTATCGCTTGTATTATGGCTATCTTCTGCTTAGACTTGTTAGCCACCGATTTGACTCTTATGTCCTCTGGTCTTGTTATGTCGTTCTCCTCGACGTGTCTCTTAATGAGTTCGACGAATTTCTCGCCGTATCTCTTCGCCTTTCCTGCGCCTACGCCAGGTATGTTCTGCAGTTCCTCCAGATTGATAGGGTAGGATGTAGCCATAGCCTCAAGCGATGGGTCTTGGAAAATGACGTATGGAGGCACTTTCAGGTCCTTAGAGACCTTCTTCCTCAAGTCCTTGAGCATGGAGAACAGAACTTCGTCCGCAGCGCCGCCGCCAGCCTTCATTGTTGGCATGTCGGCTTCCTCGTCCTCTTCGTCCATGTCTATGTTCTTCGATATTTTGAATGAGGTCGGCTTCTTCAGGAAGTCCTTGCCGGCCTTTGTTATCTTCAGAAGTCCGTAGTTTTCTATGTCTTTGGCGATGAATCCCGCAATCATGGCCTGATGTATGATAGTGTCCAGGGTGCGTTCGTCTTGGTCAGGGAATGAGCCAAAACTGTCTAATTCATCGTGTTCATGCGCTTCTATGTCCTTGGTCTTTTTGCCAAGCAGTATGTTTATGATATGTTCTGCCTTGAACTTCTCTTTCAGTTGTTCCACGAGTTCAAGGATGGTTGTTAGTTCTTCTTTAGCTTCCACAGTTTTCTTTGGGTTTCGGCAGTTGTCGCAGTTTCCACAGTTGTCATCATTGTATTCCTCTCCAAAGTAATGCAACAATAATTTTCTGCGGCAGAGAGTTGATTCCGCGTACGAAGCTGTCTCTTGTAGCAATTGTTTACCTATTTCCTGCTCTGCTACAGGTTTGTTCTGCATAAATTTCTCTAACTTCTCAAGGTCTTTCTTAGAGTAAAAAGCTATGCACTGTCCTTCGCCTCCGTCTCTTCCTGCTCTTCCGGTCTCTTGGTAATAGCCTTCGAGGCTCTTTGGTATGTCGTAGTGTATGACGAATCTTACGTCGGGCTTGTCTATGCCCATTCCGAAAGCTATCGTCGCCACGATTACGTTCACTTCCTCCATCAGGAACTTGTCTTGGCTTGTAGATCTGGTCTGCGAATCCATTCCTGCGTGATATGGGAGAGCCGATATTCCGTTTATGTTCAGAGTCTCGGCCAGTCCTTCCACTTTCTGTCGGCTTAGACAGTAAATTATGCCAGATTTGCCTTCGTTAGCCTTGATGAATTTTATTATTTCTTTGTCAACGTCATTGTCCTTTGGCCTTACTTCGTAGTACAGGTTAGGGCGGTTGAACGAGGATTTGAAGATAGTAGCTTGTGGTATCTCAAGATTCTTGAGAATTTCGTGTTGTACTTTAGGAGTGGCGGTAGCTGTCAGCGCTATTATTGGCGCCGCTCCTATTTCGTTTATATTCGCTCTGATTTTTCTATACTCAGGACGGAAATCGTGTCCCCATTCCGAGATGCAGTGCGCCTCGTCAATGGCGTAGAACGAAATCTTGATTTGCTTCAGGAATTCGATGTTCTCTGCCTTGGTCAGCGACTCTGGCGCCACATATAGGAGCTTTGTCTTTTTGGACAGGATGTCCTCTTTGACTTGCTCTATCGCGGCTTTCGACAATGAAGAGTTTATGAAGTGCGCCACGCCGTCCTCCTCGGAGAAGTTGCGCATCGCATCGACTTGGTTCTTCATCAGGGCTATAAGTGGAGATATGACAATGGCAGTGCCTTCCATGAGCAGTGATGGCAGTTGGTAGCATAACGATTTGCCGCCTCCTGTTGGCATTAGGACAAAAGTGTCCTTGCCATCCATCAGGTTCTGGATGACCTTTTCCTGGTTGCCCTTAAATGTGTCGAAACCGAAGTTCTTTTTAAGGGCGGCTGTTAGTTCCACTTTTTTTGCCATAGATAATCAGAAGAATTGTATAACAAATTTATACACCTTTCTCTTATATTCATAAGTAAAGGCGTTTTTTTTATTTATTTGGCATTCTTTTTTAATTATTGAGCATTATGTTCTGATATGTTTTGTGTGTAGCGGTCACGGCGCATGGCGGTTAGATGTTCTGCAGTCTGACTGCGTTGTCGCCGCTCATCTTCTCCTCCGCTTTCTCTTTTGTTATTGTCAGTGTGCTTATCTTCTTCGACGGTGTCTCGTACATGTCGTCCATGATTATGGATTCCACTATCGACCTTAGGCCTCTGGCTCCGAGCTTGAACTTTATGGCCATGTCAACGATGTAATTAAGCGCTTCCTCGTCGAATTTGAGCTTCACTCCATCCATAGCGAACAGCTTTATGTACTGGTTCACTATCGAGTTTTTCGGTTCTGTCAATATTCTTCTCAGTGCGTCTCTGTCAAGCGGATTCAGGTATGTGATGATAGGCAGACGGCCTATTATCTCGGGTATGAGTCCGAACGACTTGAGGTCCTGAGGGGTTATGTACTGCAGCAGGTTGTCGCTCTTGATGTTGTCCTTCATGTCGTATGTTCCGTAGCCTACGACGTGTGTGTTCAGTCTTGATGCGATTTTCCTCTCTATGCCGTCGAATGCTCCGCCGCAGATGAACAGTATGTTCTGTGTGTTCACGGCTATCATCTTCTGCTCGGGGTGCTTTCTGCCTCCGTTTGGCGGCACGTTCACAATCGAGCCTTCCAGCAGTTTGAGCAGTCCTTGCTGCACTCCCTCGCCGGACACGTCGCGTGTTATGGATGGGTTGTCGCCCTTGCGTGCGATTTTGTCTATCTCGTCGATGAAGACGA
>CAMHCZ010000192.1 GCA_946183755.1 uncultured bacterium
TGATATTGTCTTCTTCATAGTCAGTGCGTTTTTTTTCAGGTTAGAATTTCTTTAAAGCCTGCCACAGCCTCTGCGCCGGCAGTCCCATGACGTTGTAGAACGAGCCTTCGATGCCTTCCACGGCTATGTACCCGATCCATTCTTGTATGCCGTACGAGCCGGCTTTGTCCATCGGCTTGTATTTGCTTACGTAGTATTCTATGTCTTCGTCTCTGAGCTCAGCGAACTTCACTTTCGACGACGCCACGAACGCCTCGCTCTTCTCCTTTGTGTTTATGGTCACGCCTGTATAGACCATGTGCTGCTTGCCGCTCAGCGCTCTGAGCATCGCTTTCGCGTCGGCCTCGTCCTTTGGCTTGCCCATGACTCTCTCGCCGTCCCAAACAATCGTGTCGGCTGTTATTATCATAGTATTGCCGTTCAGCAGCGCCTTGTAGGCCTCGGCTTTCTTCTTGGCTATGTGCAGCGGTATCTCCTCGCCCTTGAGTGTGTCGGGGTAGCTCTCGTCTATGCCGCTGAGTGTCTTGACCTCGAACTTCAGATCCAGTCCGCCGAGTATCTCCTTGCGCCTTGGCGAGTTGGAGGCGAGTATTATGTCGTATTTGCTCAGGTTGTCTAACATGCCGTTTCTGTTTTTATGTTACTGCTGTGCTACAACGAACAGCCCGAACATCACGAGCCCCTGCGCCTTGGCGAGCATGTAGTAGAACACGATTGCGAACAGCGCGCCCACAGCCATGATGAACTTTGTCAGCGTGGATGCGTTCTTGTAGTCGTCCGGAGTCTTGGCTCTGACGATGAGTATGGCGAGCGCTATGAGCGGCGCCACGACACCTACGAGCGCATATCTCAGCGCGAAGCTGCCCGGTGCCACTACGACGTCGCCTGTCAGTGTCGTCGTGGTGGACGACAGCAGAGGGAACTTAGGCACGCCCAGGCTGACGTAAACAGCCACGAACGCCGTGATGGCGATGAGCGCATAGACGATGAACTTCGTCTTGCCTGTGCCTATGACTACGGGAATCGTTCTGCACTCCGACTCTCTGTCGCCGTACTCGTCCTGCATGTCCTTGATGATTTCTCTTACAAGCGTGAGCAGGAAGGCGAACAGGCCGAACACGCATAGCACGCTGTATATGGCCTTAGGCATCGGAGTCTGGTTGATGAGCTCGCCGAAGTTGCTGTCCATGTTCAGGTAGGCGTGGTTGGCGATAGCCAGCAGCAGCGGACAAGTGCCAGCCAGCAGCGCTATCACCACGTTTCCTATCAGCATCTGCCTCTTGTACGACGCCGAGTAGAACCACAGCAGTCCCGGTACCATGACGAAGATGAATCCCGTCGTCAGGTTGCGCAGCAGTATGGCTGCCACGATGCCGACGATGGCTCCCAGTCCGGTGGTCACATGGTGCACCATCGACGCCTGATCCTTGGTTATCGTCCTGCCCACAATCAGCCTGTCGGGCTTGTTCAGCAGGTCTATTTTGGTGTCGAAGTAGTCGTTTATGGCGTATCCTCCGGCGCTTATCAGCACTGTGGCGGCTGTCAGCATCCAGAATATGTAGTCGGGCATCAGCGATGTGTCGTCGCTCGCGAATCCGAAGGCGTTCTCTATAGGCTTGACGATGCAGAATTGCATCAAAATCATCACTAATGCTATGAAAATCAGATTTTTGTATCTGACAAGTCTTAAATAATCCATTGTTTTGTTCTGTTTCTTTATTTACCGAATCACAAATATAACGTCTTTTCCTTACTCTTTGTCCTTTAGCCTTAGTTCATAAGCCATAAAACTTGTTTTTAATTGTCTTTTTTTCTGAAATATTCTTACGGAGTTTCCTTCTCCGTTTTTGATTCCATATTTTAGCGATAAACTACAAGTCATGCCTATGAGAACATTGTTTACGCTGTTGGCTCTGCTGTTTCAGTTTACGGCGTTTGGGGCGTTGCTCTACCAGAATATCGACGGTGTGTATTACTTGCTCGACGAGGATTCAAGGACTGCGGCTGTGACATGCCGCGGCTACGATATTGACGGCGAGGACGGGTGGATGTATTTCCAGGCCTCGCAACTGTATCAGGGTGATGTCGTAATACCGTCTTCGGTCTCGTATGGCGGTGTTGACTATGCGGTCACTTCCATCGGCAATTCCGCTTTCGCAGGTTCGTCCTATATGACGTCGCTGCATATTCCCTCGTCGCTTGTTTCCATAGGCTACAATGTTGTGTCTCTGTGCAATTCGCTTGCGTCTTATAGTGTCGATGCGGAAAATCCTTCGTTCTTTTCTTACGACGGTGTCCTTTATTCACGCAGCCCATTGGCGTTGCTTCTCTCTCCGCGCGCCAAGTCTGGCGTCGTGACGGTCTATGACGGCATCACGGAGCTGCCCAGCAGCGCCTTTCAGTATTGTTCATACATAAGCTCTGTAAAGATACCTTCATCGGTCAAGTCTATAAAGGACGGCGCATTTGCCAACTGCACCTCGCTCGCTGCCGTTGCGCTGCCGTCTGGTGTCAAGAGCATCGGGAACAGGGCGTTCTTTATGTGCGAAAATTTGTCGGAAATCACGATTCCTTCTTCCGTTGAGACCATAGACGACAACGCATTCTACGGATGTGCGTCTCTCGCTACAGTCAGGAATTGCAGTTCGCTGCCCATTTCTGCCGGTGAGTCAGGCTTCGGCTCTGTGGCTCTCTATGCCTCGGAGGTATTGCCTTGTGTCTCTACTTCTGTTGCGGATGGTTCGGCACTGCGTGTTTATTCGTCGGGGAGCGGTGTAGTGGTCGAGAATGGCGAAGGGTTGAGGATCCATATTTTCGGTTATAATGGAGCGCTTGTTCATTCTGGTTTAGTCACTGGGCGTAGGCTGGAATTGCCATTGGCTTCCGGCGTTTATCTTGTGAGGGTTGGCGATGTCTCGTTCAAGATAGTTCTGGGCAATTGATTGTCTTTGTTGTCCTTTCTATATAGGCTTGATGACGCAGAGTTGCATCAAAAAAATGCAAATTCAATGTCTTTTCTCGTGTTCGTCGGTAGGTCTGAAGACGGATTTGTCATAGTCTGTGGACACGGCTTGATTTTTTATAAGATAGTGGATTCTGAATGAAACTACG
>CAMHCZ010000193.1 GCA_946183755.1 uncultured bacterium
TTTTAGTTTGAGATAATGTTTTACCAGTTGTAAACCACTCTGATGTTGAGGTTGTCTGGCTTCACAGTTGTGATAGTGTCGCTTCTTGTGGCGATGATGCTCACTAAGCCTTCTGTGAACTCATACTCGTATGTAATCGAGTAGTTGTAAGTGGAGTCAGCTGTGCCGGCTACGTTTTTCATCGTTCCAGTCATGTATCTTGTGGCTGGCAGTGGCGACCAGACAGTCTGACCTTTGCTGTTCTCATACTTTGTGTAAACGATCACATTGCTTGAGTCTGCAATATAAGCAGTCAGTGGGGAGTCGGGGAGGTCTTTGATGAAGTATGAGTGGTAGTTGTCTGTCGATTTCTCGAGTGTCCAGTCATTGGTTTTGATCACGCTTTCCCACACATCCCAATTCATTACTCCGTCCATGCCGTCTTTGCCTGGGCGTCCGTCAAGACCGTCGCGTCCATCGTGGCATGAGCTCAAAGAGAGAGCTGCGCTGGCAAAGAGCAGAAGGAAGATGGATTTTCTTAGCTGTTTCATAATGTTTAATGTTTTGATGTTGATTAATGCAGTTTTATTTCTTGCATCCGCATTTGCCATCGCAAATCAGACACTTGTAAAACAGTCCTGCAAAAACCGCGCCAAGAAGTGGAGCTACGATAAATAACCACAGCTGGCTAAGCGCAAAACAATTATCGGCGAAGATGGCTTGCGAGATAGAGCGTGCTGGGTTTACTGATGTGTTAGTCAGCGGAATAGATATAAGATGTATCAGTACGAGTGTCAGGCCTATTGCCAATCCTCCGAACTTGCCGTTCTGTGAATTTTTTCCGTCGGTCACTCCGAGTATTACGATGAGGAATACGAATGTGAGCACAGCCTCGACAACGAATGCTCCGAGCGCAGAAATCTGGAAATATCCAGCCGCGCCAGCGAACGCCTCGCCGTAGCCGTTGGATGCGAATCCGCCGATGGTCACGCCAGCCTCCTTCGCGATGAAGAAGAGCAATGCCGCTGCGATTATCGCGCCTATAATTTGTGACACCACATAAACACAGAACTCAGTGACAGACATTCTCTTGCTCACGAGCACACCGAGCGACACAGCAGGGTTGAGGTGCGCTCCCGATATGTGTCCTATGCCGTAGGCTGCCGCCACGATAGTGAGTCCGAAAGCTAACGCCACTCCGAGGAATCCGACACTGCCTCCTGCGAAAATCGCTGTTCCGCAACCGCCGAGTACTAATGTGAATGTGCCGATAACTTCGGCTAATGCTTTGTTCTTTAAGTTCATAGGCTATGATTTTTTAGTGAATAAACTTATCAAAAATACGGAATGTTTTCGATATAAACAAAAATTAACTATTCGCAAACACATGTTTTACGGCATAATCCATAGTTCTTTCGCCAGGCCTTTGAAAAGTGAGCCTTTTGTAATACATTTGTTACATTTGTAATAATCAGAAAAAGAAATGGAATACGGAAAACTAGTTTTTGACAGGTACTCTTGCCGCAAGCTGACCGATGCGCCAGTGGAGAAGGAGAAGATAGACTATATTATAAGGTGTGCCACTTCCGCGCCAACGGCAGTGAATTATCAGCCGGTGCATATCTGGGTGGTTAAGAATGAAGAGGCGTGCAAGCGCATTGCTGATGCCACGAGGTTCACTTTCGGCGCAGGGTTGTTCATGGTGGTAGGCGCGAAAGCCGACGGCGCTTGGGTTCGTCCTGCCGACAGTCAGAATTTCGCTGTGGTGGATGCTTCCATCGTTGCGACTCAGCTGATGCTTGCGATTCACGACTGCGGATTGCGCAGCACATGGGTGGGCAAGTTTGAGCCTCAGGTGCTCAAAGACGCATTCCCGGAGATGAATGACTACAACCTCGTAGCCATATTCCCGATTGGTTATCCAGCGGAAGATGCAGAACCATCCGACAGACACTCGCTGCGCAAGAGCCTGGTCTCTGAGATTTAGGCTTTCTGCGGAGTGGCGAAGAGGCTGTTTAGCTCCGATTCGCTGAACGGACAAGGCTCGTGCTTGGCTTTGGCGATGTCAAACTGCGCCAACGCTCTTTTTACAGACTCCTCGTCGAAGCACTTGAACATGGAGTCTTTAATCATGTCCAGTTTCTCTGCGTCTTTAGCGGAGAACATGGCAGTGCTTGAGTAGCTGAATGCCGGAGCGGGAGCGATGCCGTGGTAAAAATACGACCACACGAGGAACTTCATGCAAGTGTCTGGAGTTATGAGAATTTCGTCCATGGATGTAATTTGAGTTTGTAGTAACAAAAGTAGAGAAAAACTATGAGAAAATCGATTGCTTGTCTTGTAGCTATTGCAGCAATGCTGGCGCTGCCAGTTATGTCATGGGGCATTGAAAAATTCGATGAGGCTGCGGAAGTTCCGTTTGAAAAGCCCCTTTTGAAAACGGCGGCGAAATGGACACGATACCCGCTCCAGGTCGAGAATGAAGGGCGGAAGGCTAATGTGTTGGATTTCGCAATGGCTTTTTGCTCTAAATATCAGAAATATATGCCGAACGCGGCGATGGCTGACTTTATAAAGCGTGAGTCAAAGACCGATAAGGTATGGGACATGGAGAGGTGTGAGCAAGGCTACTATGTGGATTACAATCCGCATAACGACTATGTGAAATGTGATCTCGGCTGGCTGGGTTTTTACACAGAAGTGTGCAGTTGGCAGCGCACCAACGGACATTCGCTGGTAGGCGTTGTAATGCTGATAGGTCAGGATGGAGAGAGGAATATTCATGCTCTGCTGTTTTATGATTATGACCCGGAAACACGCGTTATGACACCCGATAAAAAGATATTCAAGGAAGTGCGTAAGATGATAAGAAAGCAGCGTGGAGTCGTTTTCCCCGAATTGCCGAGGGATGGCGGGAATTTTAATGTGAGTTATGTAGAGTGGATAGGCAGCGATTCGGAGGATTGGCGCTACCATGACTTGGTACTTGAATGGACTGGTGACGGGTTCAAGCGTGGCAAGTTGACGACTACGAAAATATTATAGATAATCATGTTAACCTTATTATACTCTGCAT
>CAMHCZ010000194.1 GCA_946183755.1 uncultured bacterium
AACTTTTCCTTAAAAAGTTTTGTGCTTTCGACTTTTTTAATTAATTTTGCCGACCGATTTCAGACAATAAGATATTACATAACAACAATTTAAATAAAACATTCTGATGAATATCGTTAGAAAAGACTTAGATGCATTAAATGCCACTCTAACATTCAACATTGTAAAGAGCGACTACGAGGAAAAAGTAAACAAAGCCATCAAGGACTACAGCAAGAAAGTCAACATGCCTGGTTTCAGACCAGGAAAGGTGCCTGCAGGCCTGATTAAGAAGCAGTTCGGAACACAGCTGTTGGTTGACGAAATCAACAAGATGGTTTCTGAGGAGCTCTACAAATACATCAAAGACAACAACATAAACATACTTGGCGACCCATTGGCAAGCGAGAACCAGAAGGACGTGAACTTCGCAACAGACGAGGATTTCGAGTTCTCATTCGACCTCGGTCTTGCTCCTGAGGTTGAAGCTAAGGTTGACGGAAAGACAAAAATCGCTTACTACAACATCAAGCTCGACGACAAGATGGTCGATGACCAGATCAAGTCTTACGCTTCAAGATTCGGCAAGTACAGCCCAGCTGACGCAGTCGAGGAGAACGACGTAATCAAGGGCAACGTTGTAGAGCTGGAGTCTGCAAAGAAGGAGAAGGAAGGCGGCGTAGTTGTAGAAGGCGTCATCCTCAGCCCTAAGTACATGAAGGACGAGAAGAACAAGAAGGCATTCATCGGCGCTAAGGTTGGCGATGTTGTCAAGTTCAACCCAAAGAAGGCATACGACAACAACGACGTTGAAGTAGCATCATTGCTCAAGAAGACAAAGGACGAAGTAGCTGACATCAAGTCTGACTTCAACTTCACTGTAACAGAGATAACTCGCTACACTGAGGCTGAGATCAACCAGGAGCTCTTCGACAAGGTTCTCGGCAAGGACGCAGTAAAGTCAGAGGCTGACTTCAAGGAGAAAATCAAGGAAGACATCAAGAAGACACTTGTTGACGACGCAGACTACAAGTTCGCACAGGACGCAAGAAAGGCTTTGATAAAGAAGAACGAGAAAGTGGCATTCCCAGAGGCATTCCTCAAGAGATGGGCGCTCACTACAAACAAGGACCTCACTCAGGAGAAGCTTGACGCAGACTTCCCTGCTATGCTCGACGAGCTGAAGTGGCACCTCGTTCAGGAAAAGATCGCTAAGGAGAACGACATCAAGGTCGAGGACGGCGACATCGAGGAGTTCGCTAAGAAGGTGGCTAAGTCACAGTTCGCTCAGTACGGCATGACAAACGTTCCAGACGAGATTCTGAACGGATATGTAGCCGACATGAAGAAAGACCAGAAAGCAATCCAGAACATGGTGAACGGAGTTATCAACGAGAAGATAAACGGCATCATCAAGAACGCCGCTAAGCTCGACGAGAAGGAGATTTCTCTTGACGACTTCAACAAACTGCTTCAGGACGAGAAGTAAAAAATCACTTTTTTCATACATACGTTCAACGAAAAGCCTCGGAATCTCTGATTCTGAGGCTTTTTACTTGTCTGCAATTCAGATTTATGAATATTTTTCCTTTTCGCTCCGTATTCTATTGCTTATAACAAATTAAAATTACTAATTTTGTTTTAGGCAATAATCGGATTATCCACGTTTTTCGCTATTGCTAATGCACAGAACACCTTGTGTATCAAAATATTGCAATCAATAAATCATTATAGAAAAATAATCATGAGAAACGATTTCAGAGATTTCGCGACAAAGCATCTTGGGCTCAACGGACTTGCGCTGGACCAATACACATCAAAAATAACAAACAGCTACATCTCCCCTTCCATACTTGAGGAAAGACAGCTGAACGTCACTCAGATGGACGTGTTCTCACGTCTGATGATGGACAGAATCATCTTCCTCGGCACAGAAGTCGATGACTACAGCGCCAACGTGATACAAGCGCAGCTGCTGTATCTCGACTCAGCCGACCCAGGCAAGGACATCTCCATCTACATCAACTCGCCTGGCGGTTCTGTTTACGCAGGACTCGGCATCTACGACACTATGCAGTACATCTCAAGCGACGTGGCTACAATATGCACCGGCATGGCGGCTTCTATGGCAGCGGTGCTTCTGGTAGCTGGCGAGAAAGGCAAGAGAGCTGCGCTAAAGCACTCGCGCGTGATGATTCACCAGCCTATGGGCGGCGCTCAGGGACAGGCTTCGGACATCGAAATCACAGCAAGAGAGATACAGAAGCTGAAGACTGAGCTCTACACCATCATATCCGACCACTCAGGCAAGCCTTTCGAGCAGGTGGAGAAGGACTCCGACCGCGACCACTGGATGACATCGGCTGAAGCCAAGGAGTACGGCATGATTGACAACATCTTGTTCAGAGAAAAGAAGTAAGACGAAAGGCAATATAACAAAGACTTATGGCTAAACGTCAAAACGACAGGTTCTGCGCTTTTTGCGGCAGACAGGAAGGACAAGTGAGAACACTGCTGAGCAGTCCGATAGCTAACGTGTTCATCTGCGACGAATGCGCAGAAAGCGCGCACAACATACTGGAGGAGACTGCCGTAGCAGAGAAAGAGGAAAACTTCGACATAAAGAAAGAGGAACTGCCTAAACCAAAGGAGATAAAGGAATTCCTGGACGAATACGTAATCGGACAGGACGACGCGAAGAAATATCTCTCGGTGGCTGTCTATAACCATTACAAGAGACTGCTGCAGGACAAGGACGACGTCGAGATAGAGAAGTCGAACATCCTGCTTGTCGGCTCCACCGGCACAGGAAAGACACTGCTGGCAAGAACCATCGCCAAGAAGCTGAACGTGCCTTTCACGATAGTCGATGCGACTGTGCTGACAGAAGCCGGCTATGTGGGCGAGGACATCGAGAGCATACTGACAAGACTGCTGCAAGTGGCTGACTACGACGTGAAGGCGGCAGAGAAAGGCATCGTCTTCATCGACGAGATAGACAAAATCGCACGCAAGGGCGACAACCCATCCAT
>CAMHCZ010000195.1 GCA_946183755.1 uncultured bacterium
AGGAAGGAAAACTGCATCTTATTGGAAAAAAAAATATTTCAAGTGACAAAACTTCAGTCAGTTACACCTATTGCTATGCGCCATTTGATTTCAACAAGAACTTCTCAATAAAGGCAAAAATTTTCGCAAAAAAGATAGATGACGAAAACAACTTTGGAATTATGTTCAATTATATTGACGAATACAACTACTGTGCTTTTGTCATAACGCAAGATTATGTCTATTTCAAAAAAGTTAAAGAGGGCAACCTTGTTGGACTCAATAGAAACGGAGCAAAAACAAAGAATCTGAAGAAAAGCGATGTGAACTTAGAAATCAAGTCAACTTTCAATAAAATAGAATTCTTCATAAACAACGTAAAGGTAATCGAACAGAGGTACATTCCTATGGAATCAACAGGCATCGGTTTTTATGTGATAGGAAAAGGCGTTGCTGACTTCGACGACTTAGAAATCACACAGTAAACGCTTGAATTCAAACTATGACAAAGGTGGCGTTATCTTGGCGTCACCTTTCTTTTTGCACCGCCACCGACCACGACTCACCCGGCTGAAGGAGCGGACTTTTGGCGAAGAAAACGAGCGGACGCATCGGAGAGCTCTCGTCATAAAGCATAACGACATGACGACCAGCGACAGCCCCGGTGTTCGTGACCCTCACACTGCCCTCGCCACGGCTCTCGGCGAACGTCGTGTAGCTGAGTCCGAAACCGAACGGATAGGACACTTCCGCCCCGACGGCGTTGAAATAGCGGTAGCCGACACTGTCCTTTTCCGCATAAACAGTGCTGTCCACACAGTTCTTTGGCTTCTCGCCACGGACCGAAAACGGGAAATTCCCTGCCGACGGCACATCCTCGTATCTGACCGGAAACGTGCAAGCCAGCCGCCCCGACGGACAGACAACGCCCGTCAGCACATCAGTCATGGCGTTGCCGCCTTCCTGACCCGGACACCACGCAAGGAGTATGGCATCGGGAAGATGCTTCCACGAAGCCGTTTCCACTACTCCGTTCACATTCAGCACCACGACGGCTTTCTTGCCCTGCGCATGGGCCTCAGAGCACACATCGTTTATGAGCGACAGCTCCACATCGGACAACAGGAAGTCGCCCTCGAGGTGACGGTCCTTGCCCTCGCCTGCCTGACGAGCGACGGTCACCACAGCCACATCGGACTGCGACACATAGCGCCTTATATACTCCACGTCGAGCGGCTTTTCCTTCAATGCACCCAGTCCAAGATACTTCTGCACCGGACCGAATCCACCCGACTTCTGCCTGTGCGACTTCTTGCCAGCCCACGCGGCATAGTCGTCGCTCAACGCTGACGGTATCAAGAAACCGGCACCTCGCAGACCGTCCGCCAGACTGACCGAATACGCCTTGTTGACAAAGCCGGAGCCTGTGCCGCCTGCCACGAGGTCGTAGGACGACGCGCCGAACAGAGCCACGCTCCTGACGTCGCCCAACGGCAATGCGCATCCATCGTTTTTCAGCAAAACCATCGACTCGGAAGCCGCCCTGCGTGAAAGTGCCGCATGAGCCACAAGGTCGGGCGCGTTAGTATGCTTATAGCCTAAGAATGAAGGCGTTTTGACAATCAATTCGAGTACGCGTTTAACGCAAGTGTCGAGCTGCGCCACGGCTAACTTGCCGGACTTGACGGCACGCTTCAGCTCGCTTTTCTGCAGCGCGTCGCCGGGCATCATCAGGTCGTTGCCGGCGGCTATCTGGCGCTTGGTGTCGCGTTTAGCCGCCCAGTCGGTAGTCACGACGCCACGGTAGCCCCACTCGCGGCGCAGAACGTCGGTCAGCAGCCAGCGCGACTCCGAAGTGCGCTCGCCGTTCAGCGAGTTGTACGACGACATAATAAGCCACGGAGCCGCCTCCCGAACGACAATCTCGAACGGACGGAGGTAAATGGCACGGAGCGTAGCCTCATCCATACGCGAGTCGTTGCCGAATCGGTTCGTTTCCTGGTTGTTGGCAGCGAAGTGCTTGGCTGTCGCCCCTACCCCTTGGCTCTGCACGCCACGAACGTATGCGGCGGCTATCTTGCCAGCCACGAGCGGGTCCTCGGAGAAATACTCGTAGTTGCGTCCGCAGAGAGGGTTGCGCTGTATGTTCATGCCCGGAGCCAGCAGCACATCCACGCCGTACACCAGAGCCTCATCGCCTATGGCTGCGCCCACCTCGCTCACCAGAGCCGTGTCCCACGACGAGGCGAGAGCCGTGCCCACTGGAAACGCCGTGCAGTAGCGCTTTTCAGCCTCATCCTTTCCGCCGGGCTTTATGCGCAGTCCGGCAGGTCCGTCGGCAAGCACTATCTGAGGCACGCCGAGCCGAGGAATAGCATTGGTCACGCCAGCCGCTCCCGGCACTCGCGGATGCCCTGTGAAAGGGATGCCGAAGCCCGAGAAGAGGCTCGCCCATCCGCCGCCCACCACGAGTTCAGCCTTCTCCTTCAGCGTCATGGCGCGAAACACCTCGTCAACGTTGTCGGCACGCAGGCGCGGAGACTGGGCATATACCCCAGCCGCACACAAAAACGCTATGACGACAGACATTTTTCTGAACATGGCGGCAAAGATAAACAAAAAGAAGCCCCTCTCACGATATTGATGGGTTCTAATAGAATTGCCTGCATCTTCAACAGGTGCTTTGCATAACTACATAAAAAGGAGCATGACAATTTATGAATGGACAATTCGCTCCATTTTTATACTTCAAAAAAAATCGCAGATTGACACAAAACACTTTATTCATATTACTCAAATTCCTTCATACAATAATCCTTCAAACCTAATTCGTTAGCAACTTTTTCTGCATTTACATAATCGCTTTTACTATAATAATACAATATCCACTTGCAATTGGGACCCACAGAAGTTGAAATTTTCCTCAAATAAGGAAGGTCTATGTCATTATAAGACATTCCCATCACACTTACTGCTTTACAATTGTGTAATGACAGGAAAAATTGTATATGCTTATTAATAATACTTTCT
>CAMHCZ010000196.1 GCA_946183755.1 uncultured bacterium
TGGTGTCCGTGCCAGAAGCACCCATTCACGAATATGCACGTCCGATACTTTCGCATCACGATGTCTGGCTTCCCTGGCAGTCTCGGATGGTTCAGCCGATAGCGGTAGCCATGCCTCCACAGCCATCTGCGCACAACCATTTCCGGCTTTGTGTCCTTGCCGTGAATAGCTGCCATATTATTGTGGCGCTGTTGTGGAGAGAGGGAGTCCATAGAGTGTTCTATTACAGATTATCCATTGCCTTTGCCCTGACAATGTCACCATTTATCATGTCAAAGTAGCATAAAAGCACAAAGCAATTCACTTAGACAGCGGTATTTTACAAATCCCGTTCCCTTTCCTGTCTCATATAATTATAATTAAAAGGAGTCAGTGCCACCTCCGCCAGTTTAAAATGTTGTTTACCGAATGGAATGCCAACAATTGTGATATAAAAGAGTAAGCCCAGCATTACGTGAAAAAGGCATATTTTAAGGCCACCCAAAAGAAACCACAGTATATTCATACCAATATTCAGGAATCCACTCGTCGGTCTATGCACTACCTCCGAGCCAAAAGGCCACAACACCAGCCCTGCCAGCTTTATCGTCTGCAAGCCAAACGGAATACCAACAATGGTAAACATCAAAAAAAGGCTTACTACAAAATACGCAACAGTCATATACAGACCTCCAAAAAGAATCCAGATAATGTTACCGAGGACTTTCATATAGTTCGTAGTTGTTCCTTTCTATGTTTGCAAAGTTATATAATAGTAAATTAATCAAGAAAATAAATTACATGTATTTTCACCGGCGAAGTCCTTTTCCAACAGTCTGCTGTTTTGGCAATCGTATTACGTCGTCTATCTTGATATTAGTTATTTATATGTGCAAAGATAAACATAATCTGTAAAACTGCCTAACTTGATCTTGAAAACATCTCACTTTCATCACTTCCTGTCTTCTGCTTGTTTGGCTGTCACCATCCCGGTGGCAACACAATGTTTTCCACGTTGTGGGCATCGGCAAATAGTGGGGCTATCTCGTCGTCGGTGAAGCCGGCAATGCCGCAGCCTATGCGTGTCACGAGGAATGTCAGCTGAGGGTGGTCTGCGGCAAAGCGTATGAACTCGTCGACATACGGGCGAATGGTTTCTGTGCCGCCCTGCATCGTTGGTATGGCATAGCTCTGACCTTGCAGCCCCACGCCTTGTCCCATGATAGCTCCAAACTTGCGGTAGGCTATGTATGCTGCGCCGCCGCCGTGCATTCCCTTGAGGTTGCTGCCGAAGACGAATATCTCGTTCGGCTTGAGTTCGGTGATAAACTCTGGTGTTGTTCTCTTTTCCATAGTATATCCTTTTGAGTGATACGTATCCTCGAAGACCGCATGTGCCGGATGTGCAAACCTCGTCTGCGGCATGGGGCACGATGTGTTTTCTATTGCCATCTCGCTGTATGCAATGGCTCGTTCGTCCATCACCTCTGCCGTTTCCAGCTCCATATCGAAGTTCTTCCTGAAGTAAGGTGCTATGACACAGTCCTTCAGCTTCTTGTATCGTTGTGATACAGCCGACGGTGTCATGTCCAACCGCTCGGCAATCTCCTTGCCTTTGAAGCCTTGGAGAAGCATGAGATTGATTATCAGCCTGTCTTTGCGGCTCAGGTTTACGTCGTTGCAGATGTCCTCCACCATGCGGTTGAACTGCAGCCGCAGGTTGCTTGTCATGTCGAACGAGCGCAGATAGTCTTCAAACGTGATGCTGCCATACTCCCGGTGGTACCACTTCAGCGCATCGAGCACCACGAAGCGGAAGCCGTTTATGAGCCATGTCTTCAGGCTGACGTTGGGCGAATGGTCCTCAAGCGGTGCCCAGTTGTGCTCCATCAGGTAGATGGCATACTGGTGGGCAAGCGACATGAAGTCCATGTTTTCCTTCTCGCTCAGACGGTAGCGCTGGTCGAAGATTGCATAACCGGCACGACAGTAGTCATAGAAATAATTCCTGATGACGTAGCTGTCGCCATTGCGCAACCCTTCAATTATCTCAGAGTCGGCAAGTCTGTGATGCGCTGTCTCGCGGTAAGTGCTTGTTCGCCGGAAGTTCATGTGTGATGATAATTTTCCGCTAAAATACAAAAAAATCGAATGGGAGCTTAATTTTTGCGCAAATTCTTCTTTAAAAGAATAAAGACGTCTTTACAATGAAGTTATTAACCGATTAAAAAGTTTACTGCAATGAAAAAGAATGATCAGCCAACCAAGCGAGTATTCAACCTTATTATAGTTGATGAGAGTGGTTCAATGTCCATTATACGCCGTCAGGCTTTCTCGGGCATAAACGAAACGCTGCAGACCGTGCGCAATATGCAGGAGCAGTTTCCCGGCCAGGAGCAGCGCGTCACCCTCGTGACCTTCGACAGCTTTAACACTGCATGGCATTACGACAACACACCAGCCAAGCAGACCAAGGACCTTGCGTGGACAGACTACAGCCCCAGTGGCGGCACGCCTCTCTACGATGCTATGGGCATGGCTATATCGAAGCTGAACGCACAGACCTCTGATGCCGACAATGTGCTGGTGACGGTGATTACCGATGGCGAGGAGAACAGTAGCAAGGAGTGGACTTTGAAGATGGTCCGCACGATGATAGAGAAGCTGAAGCAGCACAACTGGACTTTCACCCTCATCGGTACCGACAACCTCGACGTGGAGGGCATGGCACACTCTTTCGCCATCGACGAGCATCTGGAGTTCCGTCAGGACGAAGCGGGCACCAAGGCCATGTTTGCCCGCGAACGTCGCAGCCGCAGTCGCTACAATGCCTGCTTAGAGTCAAGCACGCCATGTGCTGTAGGCTCCTTCTTTCAAGAGGAGTGATAGATATTGGCGCAGAGAGAATATCTGTTGGTTCCCTCTGCGCCTTTTTTCCGCGCTCTGCAGGCTATTGTCTTTTGAGGAGTATCTTGCATTGGCTATCGAAGTCCGTCAGG
>CAMHCZ010000197.1 GCA_946183755.1 uncultured bacterium
TCAGATTATTACAGTGGGGGCATTTTCACAAACAATTGAAGGCACTGTAATGAGAAGCGGTTCCAGTCTTGTTGATGAAAACAGAAACAAGATCACCTATTCTCAGTTCGGAGATTATCTCGAAGTCAACAACCCTCAAGCCTATGATTACTTTGATAAAGGTAAGACTCAGAAAACATTGGGTTACACTTTCTTTGCGTTAGGAACTGTAAGTGCCGCAGGAGGACTTATCGCTGAAGTCATCGACCCAAGCTCTGTAACAAATCTTTCTGTTGCTATTGCCCTATTAGGATGCGGAGTCGTTTTAGACATCGTTGCTATACCTCTCCTTGTAAAAGGCTCAAGAAATATATCCAAGTCGGTAAACGTGTACAATCAATCAGTCATAGAGAAAAAGGGAGCGACTTCTGAATTCAGACTCAACGCCAAAGGCAACGGTTTGAGTCTTAGTTACAGTTTCTAAATAATCACTTCCACACTTTCCACAAAGCGGAGCTCAAATGAGTTCCGCTTTGTTTTTTAACAATCTCATGAGGAAATAAGCATTACATTTGCAGCGACAATTAACTGAAAAAAAACATGAGAAAAATACATTTCATAAGTGCGCTGACACTCACAATGTTAGTTTCCGTCTGCTCCTGCAGCAAAGACGACAAGGATGACAACACCAACACCGGATCGACGACACAGGAGGAAAGAAACAACATCGACAAATCGATGGAGGGCATGTCTGGAGTGATTGCGAGCGCAATGTCGCCCGACGGATTCATGGCGCAAGTGTCCGACAAGGAATTCGTGATGTCCGTACTGCCAACATTGTTCGAAGCAAGAAACCTCTTCAATGTGAACGAGCTGACCAAAGACGACAGATTCAACTACCAGAGCGCGACCGGCAACTATGTATGGGACGAAGAGAAAGGAGAATGGGCCACAGCCGCAGGCGAGACCATAAGCTTCTCGTTCCCATCGAACGCCAGCTCCGTCAACAACTGCAACATAACTGTGAACGGATACACCGACCAGGCTGTCACGATAGATGGTCAGACCGTTTATCTGCCGACATCCACCAGCGCAGTTTTCACAAAGGACGGAAGCAAACTGGCGAGCATGAACTTCAACGCCACATACTCGGCTAACGGCATACCCGAGAGCATTGAGGTCGCATCCTACACAAAGCCTGTCGCCACAACGACGGCACTGAACAGGACTTCGGAGAAGACATTTTCTTTCACCACAATATCCGTGGACGAGACAACCCAAAGCAGAGCCACAATAAGCGCGAACTTCAACATACCAGATAACGAGTCGGAGCTGGAGAACGCTGTTTCGGACGTTGTGGTGACAATGTCCAACAACGGGCTCACACTCGCCGGCGCTATCGACACAAAAGCGATAGTCGAATTAGCCAAGCAGGGCAAGAGACCGACGACAAGCGACATAAACGGACTGCTTGACATAAATGTGGAATACGCAGGCAGAAACGTGGGCAAACTCAACATCGAGGAAGACCAGAACGGCATACCGGGACTGATTATAGAGTACAACGACGGCACGACACAGAACGCGAACGTGCTGCTGAACGGCGTCGTGGACATGATAGCAGAACTCGACCTGGAGATGATAGAAAACATGCTGAAGATGTTCTCGAAATAATATTCAAATCGTCATAAAACAAAGAAAGTCAGACTCCACGAGCCTGACTTTTTTTATTCTCACGCACTCCGCGTTATAACTCCGCATCCGACAGCGCGAACGTGTTGCCTTGCGACATATCGCCCGTAGTGAGCCCCTTGCGCAGCCACTTCTCACGTTGCGCCGAACGGCCGTGAGTGAACGACTCCGGCACGTCGTAGCCCTGCGCCTTCTTCTGCAGATAGTCGTCGCCAATGACCTCGGCGCAGCGTATCGCCTCCTGAATGTCGCCGTCCTCTATGGAATTGAACATCTTGTTGTCGTGATAAGCCCACACGCCGGCATAGAAATCAGCCTGCAGCTCTATGCGGACACTCATGCGGTTGCTCTCCTTCTGGCTCATGCTCCTCATCTGCGAGTGAGCCTCGTCGAGCGTGCCGAGCAGGTGCTGAACGTGGTGTCCGACCTCGTGCGCTATGACGTAGGCGTAGGCGAAATCGCCGTCGGCTCCGAGCTTCGACTTCATCTCCATGAAGAACGAAAGGTCGATGTACAAAGCCTCGTCAGCCGAGCAGTAGAACGGTCCGACAGCCGATGTAGCGCCGCCACATCCAGTCTGCACACT
Organism: uncultured bacterium; assembly: GCA_946183755.1. Taxonomy (GTDB): domain Bacteria; phylum Bacteroidota; class Bacteroidia; order Bacteroidales; family Paludibacteraceae; genus UBA4363. The sequence continues at coordinate 2,258 of CAMHCZ010000197.1, forward strand.
GCTGGTGAAGAGCACCATCTTAGGCGCGCGATAGGTCCTGCCCATCTTCTTGAACTCCGCCGTCCAAACGTCCTCGGTGCCGGCAAGCACTTGCTTTGAGAATGTGGCGAGCTGCTGCTCCTCCTCGGTGAACTCCGTCCTGCCCTCGGTCTGCTGCGTCTCCGCTGCGCCCATCTGGCTGAGCATTGCCGTCGGGTCCTGTCCCGTGAACAATGCGATGACCACTACGACGACTATTCCAGCCAATCCAAGTCCGGCTTTCTTGCCGCCGCTCATGCCGCGCCGGTCGTCCACATTACTGCTCTCTCGTCTGCCTGTCATTCTCATAAAGCAATCTGTTTTTATTTGTTTCACAAAAAGTTAACATGACAAAATTAGGCACTTGAAGCAAAAAAGCAAATGATGTAGGAAAAAGATATTTTAAATCATATTTTTGCAAGAAAGCAGAAAGCAATGAAACTAGAAAACACAATAAAGATTATCCTAATCATTATGTTGCTGCTATGTCTTTTACACATGCCATACAGCTATTACATGTTAACAAGAACTGCAGCATTGATTGGATTCTCAACACTCGCATACATAGAATACAAGAAAAACAGCGAAGTCACACTTGGATTTATACTGTTCATAATTCTTGCGATTCTATTCCAACCTATATGCAAAATCAGTTTAGGAAGACTGGCT
>CAMHCZ010000198.1 GCA_946183755.1 uncultured bacterium
CGTGCTTCTTCGCTTCGTATTTCTGGAAAAGCGTGCCGTCCGCCACATTCTCCGGCTTCTGCAGCATCTCCTCCATCTCGGCTATCTCTGCCTCGATTTTCTCCACAGCCTTCTCGGCTTCCTCCATGCTGCGCTCCGCCTTTCTTATCTTTCTGTTCAGCTCCTTGCGGGCCTCGTAGCTTATCTGGTTGCTGCTGCGCTCCTCCATCACAGGCTCTGTCGCCTTGACTTCCTTCTCCGCTACCGTCTTGTTCAACTCTGCCAAGCTGTCTATCTGCTTCTTGCGCAGGAAGTCGTAGATGCCGCCGAGGTGCTCGCGCACTTTCTTGTTGCTGAATTCATACACTTTATCCACAAGTCCGTCCAGGAAATCACGGTCATGGCTCACGATTATCGCTGTGCCGTCGAAGTCCTTTATGGCTTGCTTCAGCACCTCCTTGCTCGGTATGTCGAGGTGGTTGGTCGGCTCGTCGAGTATGAGCAGGTTGACAGGCTCGAGCAGCAGCTTTATCATGGCGAGTCGGCTTCTCTCGCCGCCGGACAGCACCTTCACCTTCTTGTCAGAAGCCTCGCCGCCGAACATGAACGCTCCGAGTATGTCGCGTATCTTCGTCCTTATGTCACCCACAGCGACACGGTCGATAGTGTCGAACACCGTCACCTCGCCGTCGAGCAGACTCGCCTGATTCTGTGCGAAATAGCCTATCTGCACGTTATGTCCGAGTTTCAGCTTGCCGGTGTAGTCGTTTATCTCGCCCATGATGCACTTCACGAGCGTGGATTTTCCTTCGCCGTTCTTGCCCACGAAAGCCACTTTCTCGCCGCGGTTTATTATCAGGCCTATGTCCTGAAGTATCGTTTTATCGTCATATTTCTTCGTCAAGCCTTCCACCTCCACAGGTATTTGTCCGGAGCGTGGAGCTGGCGGAAATCTGAGGTTCAGGTGTGATGTGTCTTCCATATCCACCTCCAGCCTCTCTATCTTCGCCAGCTGCTTTATGCGGCTCTGTACCTGCACGGCTTTCGTCGCCTTGTACCTGAACTTTTCTATGAAATCCTCGGTGTCCTCGATCATCTTCTTCTGGTTCTCATAGGCGCGTATCTGCTGCTCACGCCTCTCCTTGCGAAGCTCCAGATACTTGTCGTAAGGCACTTTATAGTCGTATATCTTGCCGAGCGATATTTCTATCGTGCGGTTTGTCACATGGTTTATGAACGCCTTGTCGTGGCTCACGAGTATCACTGCCGCCGATGTCGTTGAGAGGAAGTTCTCGAACCATTGTATGGACTCAATGTCGAGGTGGTTGGTCGGCTCGTCCAGCAGAAGCACATCAGGCTTGCTGAGCAGGATTTTGGCTATCTCTATTCTCATTCTCCATCCGCCGCTGAACTCTGTCGTCTGGCGGTCGAAGTCCTCGCGCGTAAATCCCAGCCCCATGAGCGTTTTCTCCAGGTCTGCCTCGTAGTCGGCGCCACCCATCATGTTCAGCTTCTCGCTCTCGTGAGTCAGCGTGTCTATCAGATCCATGTAGTCTTTGCTCTCGTAGTCGGTGCGCTCGCTCATCTCTGTTGTCAGGCGATCTATGAGTTTCTGCTGCTGTTTTATGCCGTCGAATGCCTTTTCCGCCTCTTCGCGCACAGTCACGCCGTCGTTGTAGAGCATGTGCTGCGGCAAATAGCCTATAACCACGCCCTTGGGCACAGACAGACGTCCGGATGTGGGCTGCTGCAGTCCGGCGAATATCTTGAGCATGGTGCTCTTGCCTGCTCCGTTCTTGCCCACCAAGGCTATTTTGTCTTTTGGATTTACTTGAAATGAAATATTGTCAAACAGTGGCTTCGCGCTGAATTCCACCGACAATTGCTCTACCGAAATCATCTTGAAAATCTGTGTTTTTTATTATGAGTACAAAGATAAAAAAACGCGTGCCATTTTTCAATAGCACGCGTTGTGACTTATTCTGTTTACCTTCCGTTAGAACAAAGGTATTCCTGCTTCTTCGCACTCCTTTATTTGGTCGTCCGGCCAGATGCTTGACTGCACCTCGCCGATGTGCGCCTTCTTCAGCATGAACATGCAGAGTCTGGACTGTCCTATTCCGCCGCCGATTGAGAGTGGCAGCTCGCCGTTGATAAGCTTCTTGTGGAAAAGAAGGTTCAGACGGTCCTCGCTGTTGGTCAGCTTCAGCTGGTTCAGCAGCGCCTCCTTGTCCACTCTTATTCCCATTGATGAAATCTCAAAAGATCTGTTCAACACTGGGTTCCAGAGCAGAATGTCGCCGTTCAGCCCGAAGAATCCCTCTTCGTTCGGCGTGCTCCAGTCGTCATAGTCGGGAGCTCGTCCGTCGTGCTTCTCGCCGTTGCTCAGCTTGCCGCCGATGCCCATGATGAACACAGCGCCGTATTTCTTAGCTATGGCGTTCTCACGTCCCTTGTCATCGAGGTCAGGATACATCTGCAGCAGTTCCTCTGCGCTGATGAATGTTATGTGATCTGGCAATGTCAGTTCCAGCACTGGGAAAATCTCCGAGATATAGAACTCTGTGCGCAGCATAGCGTTGTAGATGCGCTCCACGATGTCCTTGAGGAATGCTATTGTGCGCTGCTCCTTGGTTATGACTCTCTCCCAGTCCCACTGGTCAACGTAGAGCGAGTGGATGTTGTCCAAAGTCTCGTCGGAGCGTATGGCGTTCATATCGGTGTAGATGCCGTGTCCTGGAGTGATGTTCAGGTCGGCAAGTGTCATTCTCTTCCACTTTGCAAGCGAGTGCACCACTTCAGCCTTCTTGTCGCCGAGGTCGAGTATAGGGAAGCTCACAGCTCTCTCCACGCCGTTCAGGTCGTCGTTTATACCCGTTCCCTTGAGTACGAAAAGAGGCGCTGTCACTCTCGTAAGCTTAAGCTCTGCCGCCAAGTTCTCCTGGAAATAGTCCTTTATCAG
>CAMHCZ010000199.1 GCA_946183755.1 uncultured bacterium
TTTCTTGCGTAATGCTTGCTGTCTGCGCTATTGTGTCTTGCACGGTAGCTAAGCTGTCCGCCTTTCTGTCGGCTTGCGCCATTAGTTGCTCTTCCTGGGCTCTCCTCTGCTGCTCCAGTTCCTCCTCGGAAGGGCGGTTGAGGTATGAGAATCCGAACAGAAGCAATGCTATGAGCGAGAATCCGATGATGGTGTTTTTGTCCATATATGTATATGCTTGGGCTTGGTTTGAAAGAGTTTTGTATTTGTCTTTTTAGCTTATTATTGTCTTGATGAATGACACGAACAGCGGACTTGGCTTCAGCACTGTTGAGCTGTATTCTGGGTGGAACTGTGTTCCGAGGAAGAACTTGTTCTTAGGATACTCGATAACCTCTACGAGTCCGGTGTCTGGGTTCTCGCCCGAGCAGACCATGCCGGCCTTCTCGAACTGCTCCCTGTATTCGCTGTTGAACTCGAATCTGTGGCGGTGACGCTCCTTCACAACGTCCTGTCCATAGACCTTGTGCGCCAATGTGCCTTCCTTCAGCTTGCAGTCGTATGCGCCGAGTCTCATGCTTCCGCCGAGATTCAGCACGTTCTTCTGCTCGTCCATTATGTCAACGATGTTGTGTCTTGTTGTTGGGTCTATCTCTGTTGAGTTCGCGTCAGCGTATCCGAGCACGTTGCGCGCGAATTCTATAGCCATGCACTGCATTCCGAGACAGATTCCGAGGCAAGGGATGTTGTTCTCTCTTGCGTATCTCAGTGCCACGAACTTGCCTTCTATTCCTCTGCTGCCGAATCCAGGAGCCACGATGATTCCTTCCTTGTCGGCCAGCATCTCCTCTACGTTCTCGTTGGTCAGTTCCTCTGAAGACACGTACTTCAGCTCCAGCTTGCAGTCGTTGTATGTGCATGCGTGGATGAGCGACTCTGCGATTGACTTGTAGGCGTCCTGCAGCTGAACGTATTTGCCCACGAGAGCGATTTTCACCTTTCTCTTGGCGTTCTTCATGCGGTCCAGATACTTGTTCCACTCTGTCATGTCTGCCTCTGGGATTTCCATTCCGAGTTTGCTCAGCACTACAGTGTCGAGTTTCTCTTCCTGCATCTTTATTGGGCACTCATATATAGTAGAGCAGTCCATCGACTCGATAACCGCGTCAACCGACACGTTGCAGAACTGCGAAACCTTGCGCTTCACGTCGTCAGAAATCTCATGCTCGGTTCTCAGCACGATGATGTCTGGCTGTATTCCCTCCTGCTGGAGTGTCTTCACAGAGTGCTGTGTAGGCTTGGTCTTCAGCTCCTTGGCAGCGGCTATGAATGGCACGTATGTCAAGTGTATGAAAAGGCAGTTCTTGCCCAGCTCGTACTTCAGCTGTCTTACAGCCTCGATGAAAGGCAGCGACTCGATGTCGCCAACCACGCCTCCGATTTCAGTTATCACGAAGTCGAAGTCGTTCTCCTTGCCCAGCTGCAGTATGTTGCTCTTTATCTCGTCGGTGATGTGAGGGATTATCTGCACCGTCTTGCCGAGGAAGTCGCCGCGTCTCTCCTTGTTTATCACGGTCTGGTAAACACGGCCGGTAGTCAGGTTGTTGTATCTTGTGGTCTGTATGTCGAGGAATCTCTCGTAGTGTCCGAGGTCCAGGTCCGATTCATATCCGTCGGTGGTTACGTAGCATTCTCCGTGCTCATAAGGGTTTAGCGTTCCTGGGTCAACGTTGATGTATGGGTCGAGCTTCTGGTTTGTAACCTTGAAACCTCTTGCCAGCAGCAGTCTTCCGAGCGAAGCCGCTGTTATGCCTTTTCCTAATGAGGACACTACTCCTCCTGTCACGAAAATGTACTTTGTCTCTTTCACCTTTTTATATGATTTTATGTATGTTGCTTGTCTTTATGCTGTTTGCGTGTTCAGCGTTATATTACAAAAACACAAAGATAAGTCATTTTTCAATTACTTTGTTGAAACTCTCCGCCCTTTAATTTCTTTTAGATGTTGTTGCTAATTACCTTTTTCATTATATTTGACAATATCAAATCAAGCAAAACATCTATTAAGCAAGAAACAGAAATAAGGTAAGCAAAAAGACATATTGATAAAGCGTTAAAGCGAAATCTTGAGTAAGACTGAAACCTGAACAATTTTAGAATTACAATCCCAAGAAATAGCAATGAACGCTCACGTTCCGGCGTGGGCTTTTGTTCGTGTATATTTGGTATTGTAAGGTAGTTCAGGACCTCAGTTTTACAGATAGAAGCGACAAAGTTCCACGCTTTTCTTTTGTCTATAAACTCATGTTTAATGGAACTTGCGGAGGAACTGAAAATCCGTGGAAAGAGAGTAGGGAAAAGAAAAACAGAAAATGAAATGAAAAAATTATTCTATTTATTGATGTCGTTGTCGTTGGGAATGGCGACGGTTTCTTGTTCTGACGAAAAGACAAATGAAGATGAAACAAATAAAATAAGAGAAGGTAGCAGAACTTATATGGGTGTTGCCGAAAATGGTGATTCTATTTATTTGGTTGATTTAGGACTTAAGAGTGGCACATTGTGGGCAGATAGAAATATTGGGGCTGATAAGATTGAGGATTTTGGTGACTATTATGCTTGGGGCGAAGTTACAACCAAAGAAGAATATTCTAAGGATACATATCTCTATTATGAAGGAAAGGTAAAAGAGCAGGGAAACTCAGATGTGTATTATGACAAATTTAAAGACATCGGTAATGATATATCTGGTAATGAGGAATATGATGCTGTTGCAAAAATATGGGGAAAAAAATATATGATGCCTACAAGAGAACAATGTATGGAGTTGGTGTGTAGTTGTACTTGGGAGTGGATTACTTTGAATGGAATAAATGGTGTTAAGGGAACAGGTCCTAATGGATATTCTATATTTATTCCTGCTGGTGGAGCAAAAGGTAAAT
>CAMHCZ010000200.1 GCA_946183755.1 uncultured bacterium
CTTCGTGTTGAATACTTGTAACCCATCGCCTTAAAAAAAAAAAAAATGAAGTAAAAAAACGCATGTTATGCAGCATACTTCTATAACATAAAGCGATAAATTCAAATAAAGGCACGACACGCGATTAATTGTCCACACTATCGCATTATTGATTAAATTTGCAGAATACGTGTCCATCGCGCGGCATGTCAACAATGACAAAACCAACATAACAATAAAGATATGTTTTCATTCATCATCGCACTTGCAGCCTTAGTCATAGGCTACATATTCTATGGCAAGTTCATAGAAAAGACATTCGGAGCGGACAACCGCCCCACCCCGGCTGTGACCAAGGCTGACGGCGTGGACTACATCGTCATGCCGACATGGAAGATCTTCATGATCCAGTTCCTGAACATCGCCGGCACAGGACCTATCTTCGGCGCCATCATGGGAGCAAAGTTCGGCCCGTCGTCCTATCTGTGGATCGTCTTCGGATGCATCTTCGCTGGCGCGGTGCACGACTATCTCTCCGGCATGCTCTCCATGAGAAACGAGGGCGCGGGACTGCCTACGCTCGTCGGCAAGTACCTGGGCAACAGGACTAAGAACGTGATGCTGGTCTTCACAGTGCTTCTGCTCATCATGGTGGGCGCGGTGTTTGTTTACAGCCCGGCGCAGATACTCGGCGGCATGACCGAAGGCTTCTTCGACGAGAAGGAGACAGCCATGTATGTGTGGATTGTAGTGATTTTCGTTTATTACATCATAGCCACGATGATGCCTGTGGACAAGATAATCGGCAGAATCTATCCGCTGTTCGCGTTCTCGCTGCTGTTCATGGCGCTGTCGCTGCTGGTGATGCTGTTCGTCAAGTGGCCTTCGCTGCCTGAGCTCTGGGACGGACTCGGCAACAGGACCGAGAGCCTCGGAGTCATGAACCAGCCTATCTTCCCATGCCTGTTCATCACCATAGCCTGCGGAGCCATCTCGGGCTTCCACGCCACACAGTCGCCGCTGATGGCGAGGTGCGTCAAGCACGAGAAATACGGCAGACCGATATTCTACGGCTCAATGATAACCGAAGGCGTCGTGGCGCTCATCTGGGCGACCGTGGCCTCATACTTCTTCTTCGACGGCGGACACGAGGCTCTGGGAGCGCCTAAGGGACTCGGCACATCGGCGCCCGAGGTCGTGACCACCGTTGCAGACGGATGGCTCGGCAAGTTCGGAGCGGTGCTGGCTCTGCTGGGAGTCGTGGCTGCGCCTATCACATCGGGCGACACGGCGTTGCGCAGCGCGCGCCTCATCATAGCCGACTTCGCCAAGCTGGCGCAGAAGACCATCAAGAGCCGACTGCTCGTGTGCATACCGCTGTTCGCGCTGACAATGCTCGTGCTGTGGTTCAACATAGAAAAGCCGGACGGATTCAACGTCATCTGGAGCTACTTCGGATGGGCGAACCAGACGCTGTCGGTGTTCACTCTGTGGACCATCACCGTGTTCCTCGCCTTGAGCAAGAAGCCGTACATCATCACAATGATTCCGGCCGTGTTCATGACCAGCGTCTGCACAACGTTCCTGTTCATATCCAAGAACTCGCTCGGTTCGCTCGAGGTGTTCAGCAACCCCGTCATCGGCTATGCCGTGGGCGCAGTCAGCATGGTGTGCAGCGTTGCGCTGTTCGCTATGTGGCTGAGGAAGCAGAAATAAGGACAAGCAACAACCCATACAGAAACAGACACCGCAATGCAGTGTCTGTTTTTTTGTCGAAGTTCAATGACCGGCATGAAAAAACAGCCGCTTCGCGAGAAATCGAGCAAATTGACATAAAACAGACAGAATGATATTTTGTTTGTGCCACGGGTTCACACCCGTGTCTATGCTATTTTCGCCCCTTAGGGGCTTTGCGCATCTGTAGTCCTGAAAGGACGACATATCATCAGGCAGGGGTGTAAACCCCTGATGAAAAATCAATATGAAAACAGACAGAATGATATTTGTTTGTGCCACGGGTTCACACCCGTGTCTATGCTATTTTCGCCCCTTAGGGGCTTTGCACATCTGTAGTCCTGAAAGGACGATATATCATTAGGCAGGGGTGTAAACCCCTGATGAAAAATCAATATGAAAACAGAACCCCGAAGGGGTGAAACAAAAAATAGGAATGCCGCATTTCGGCTGTCGCTCAATGACTAGCATGATTTTTTCTGCACTAATACACGCCATGAAAGAGCAAAATCTTATAGCCTACGGCACGCCATAGACGCCCTGTTTGCTTTTTTTCAAAAATAAATTCCTATTTTGCGGAATAATTCATTTTTATTCCCACAAAACCTATGGAAAACTTAAGAATCACAGAGAACATCCAAAGCAATCTATTATCGGCGACCAAGTGGCTGAAGTTCATGACCATACTTGGCACTGTCGGAGTCGCATTAGTATTCATCATCGGAGTCGTGCTGCTCTTCGTTCCGACATACGACGGCGTGCCTGGCGCAATTGTAGGTGTTATTTACATGCTGCTGACACTGCTCTACTTCTACCCGATAAAGAAAAGCTTCGACCTGATAAAGAACACTCGCGACGCTATGGGCAACGCATCGCAGATTGGACTGGAGCAAGCGGCTGCCAATGTCAAATCCATACTGAAATACTTCGGCATACTCTCAATCGTCTGCCTGTCCATATACGCCCTGATCTTCGTCATTTGCTTCATAATAGGATTTATATCAGGAATGACGAGCGCTCTTGTGTAATGCCATAACAACAAACAATAAACGCATGAAAATGAAATTTCTAAAAACCTGCGGATACACATT
>CAMHCZ010000201.1 GCA_946183755.1 uncultured bacterium
GCGCGAAGTGGTGGAGCTTCGTCATCTGCCTTATAACGTTTCCGTGGTTTCCAACACAGAACTCAAGCAGAGCAACAATCTTTCGATTCTGCCGACAGTGGCTCAGCAAGTGCCGGGACTGTTCCTTACGTCACGCGGCGTGCTTGGCTACGGAGTGTCGGGTGGCGCGGCTGGCGGATTGTCGCTTCGTGGCGTGTCTGCCGGCTCGGGTCAGATGCTTGTGCTCATCGACGGTCATCCGCAGTACATGGGCTTGTTCGGTCATCCTGTGGCGGACACTTACTTGTCCGACTGGGTGGAGCGTGTCGAGGTGCTGCGTGGTCCGGCTTCGGTGCTTTACGGCTCTAATGCTCTCGGAGGCGTGCTCAACATCGTCACTCGTCAGATGCCTAAGTCAAGCGGCATACACAGCGACCTCTCCATGTCTTACGGTTCGTACAACACGGCGCAGATCGACGCTGCCACACGCTTCCGCTACGAGAAGTTCTCGGGCGCTGCTTCTGCCAACTACAGCAACACCGACGGCCACCGCGACAACATGATGTTCCGTCAGTATGGCGGTTCGCTGAAGCTGGGCTATGACATAAACGAGCATTGGAATGTGGGCGCTAACGGCAATGTGACTTTCTTCAAGGACTCGAATCCGGGTGCGGTGACTGCGCCGCTCAGCCAGGCGGACCAGTCTATCCTTCGTGGTTATTTCTCGGCTTCGGTTAATAATGACTATCACAACACTTCCGGCTCTGTGAACGCGTTCTACAGTTTCGGAAAGCATGAGATAAACGACGGCTACAACGCAGGAGCAGGCGAGTTGCCTAAGGATTACCTCTACAAATCCGACGACGACATGTGGGGCGTGTCGGCTTATCAGACATATTCATTTTTGAAAAGCTCGAACGGATTCTTCCGAAACGGCCGTGTGACTGTCGGCGCTGACTTCTTCCACTTCGGCGGCGAGGCTTGGAACGACTTTTTCGACACAACCAAACCCGACAAGACCATTGCCGACACGACTCAGTACGAAGTCGCCGGCTACGTCAACTACTCGCAGGGGCTTTTCTGGAAATGGCTGACCATCGACCTTGGCTTGCGCTACGACTACCATTCCGTTACTCACGGAGAATGGGTTCCGCAGGGTGGAGTGGTGTTCCACGCATCAAGGAACATCGACGTCAAGGCTTCCGTGTCAAAGGGCTTCCGCAACCCTACGCTGCGTGAGTTGTACATGTTCAAGCCTGCCAACGCCGAACTCGACCCCGAGAACATAATGAACTACGAACTCTCGTACAGACACCGTCTGCTCGACTCTAAGATGGTCATCGGCTTGAACGCCTTCTATATCAAAGGCGATAACCTCATACAGACCGTCATGGGGACTAGCGGACCTAAGAATCTGAACACTGGCGAAATAGAGAACTGCGGCGCCGAATTTTTGTTCCGCTACGACATCAGCAACTCATGGCACGTGAACGCCAACTACAGCTTCCTGCACATGGAGAATCCCGTCATAGCCGCGCCGGAGCATAACCTCTACGCCAGTGTCTCATACACCAACAAGAAATTCTGGCACGGATGGGGCTTCAACACCGGCATTCAGTATGTCGATGGACTGTACACGGCTGTCGGAACTGCAGAGCAGAAGGAGAACTTCGTGCTGTGGAACGCCAACGCCTACATAAACGTACTGCCGGGCACATCGGTTTTCGTGCGTGTGGATAATATCCTGGCGCAGAAGTACGAAATCAACGCTGGATTCCCAATGCCTAAGGCTACGGCTTTCGCTGGCGTGAAACTGCATTTCTAAAATCATTAACTTTGTCGCAAACAAATTAAAAACACAGAAAATATGAATCTTTCAGTTCTTTTGTTACTCGGCGGACTCGGACTGCCTGAAATCCTCCTCATCGTGCTTGTTGTGCTGCTGCTCTTCGGCGGCAAGAAGATTCCTGAGCTTATGAAGGGCATAGGCAAGGGCGTCCGCAGCTTCAAGGACGGCGTCAACGGCGTTGAGGACAAGAAGGAGGACGACACCAAGCCTTCCGACGGCTCTACTCCTGCGCAATCCTGATTTCCGATGGCTGGCGACACACCAAAGACTTTCTGGGAGCATCTCGACGACTTGCGCTCATACCTTGTGCGCATTATCGTCGTCGTGGCTGCGCTGACGGTCGTCGTATTCTGTCTCAAGGACGTGCTTTTTTCTATCGTCCTTGCGCCTAAGGATGCCGACTTCGTCACGTTTCGCGCGGTCCGCTCGCTCGCAGCCAGCGCTCAGTCCTATGCCCCCGGGTTAGTGGACTCCGCGTCTGGTTTCAAGTCGCTCCAGCTTATCAACACTGGTCTGGCGTCGCAGTTCCTTGTGCACATGCGCACATCGTTCTATTTCGCGCTGCTCATCGCCTCGCCGTTTATACTTTATGTCCTTTTCAGCTTCATCTCGCCTGCGCTTTACAGGGCAGAGCGCCGTGTCGCCTCGCTGCTCGTCTTCAGCGGCTTCGTCATGTTCATGCTGGGCGCGCTGGTGGCTTACTTCGTCATCGTTCCGTTCACAGTCTCGTTCTTGGGGAATTATCAGGTGGATGAGGCTGTGCCGAATCTCGTCGCCCTCGACTCCTACATCGACACGTTCTTTCTGCTGCTTCTGCTCATGGGCGTCGTGTTCGAGCTGCCTGTGCTGTCGTGGCTTCTGGCAAAGGCCGGGCTGCTCAAGGCTTCGTTCATGAAGCGCTATCGCCGCCATGCCTTCGTGGCTATTCTCGTGGTCGCCGCCATCGTCACTCCGACATCCGACATCTTCACGCTT
>CAMHCZ010000202.1 GCA_946183755.1 uncultured bacterium
AAGCAGGTCGCTTGCCTCGTATATCAGGTCCTGGTCGGTGCCGTTGGTCGCCTCGATTACGGTCTCCACAGCTTCCTCGCCCACTTTCTGCGCCATTTTGTTCACGCCTTTCTTGAAGAGCGAAGTGGTGTACGAGCCTTCAGGCATGTTCTTGTATCGGTCGTCGATGAAGTCCTGCAGGAAGCTCAGGAAGTTTATGTCGCTGTCGTTCTTCTCGCCCCAGCAAGTGTCGGTGCCGGTGTGGCAAGTCGGTCCCTGCGGATGAGCCTGCACCAAGAGTGTGTCCTGGTCGCAGTCGCTCTTTATGTCAACGAGTTTAAGGAAGTTGCCGCTCTCCTCGCCTTTGGTCCAGAGTTTCTGGCGCGAGCGGCTGAAGAATGTCACTAATCCTGTGTCTATGGTTTTCTGTAGAGATTCCTCGTTCATGTATCCCATCATCAGCACTTTTCTTGTCACTGCGTCCTGAACGATTGCCGGCACCAATCCGCCGCACTTCTCGAAATCTACTTTTGGCTTTTCCATCTCTTGTCTTTGTGTGTATGATTATCCTTGTTAGAATTTACAAATGTAGTTATTTTGTGTGATTCATAGTTGTTTATTGCGCAAAAATCCCGAACAGCCTTCTGCCCGGGATTGTTTCTATGCCATGCCGCAGTTTTCTTATCGGCTTCTTCTCTGCATCTGCGAGGCTGTCTCGGCAACGTTCTCTAACACAGAACGGTATGTGCCGAAGAATGTCATCTCGTCTATGGCGTTGCCCTCGGTGTCGAAGTATTTCGAGCCTTCGCCTTCCTTTTGTCCGGCTGTGCAAGCCACTTGTCCGTTGTCGTGAAATGCGGTCATCACGCTCAGCTCGCCGTCCTTGTAGGTGAAGCACGCTGTCTTGTCGTCGTCGCTCCACACGTCGCCAGTGTAAGGCTCGCCCTCGTGGAACGCGTATCCGCCTCCGTCCTTGAATGTCATGTCGGACACGTGCATCCTCTTTTCGCATCCTGTCAGCGCGATAATCACAGCGATTATGCCTATTATTGAAAATCCGAGTTTCTTCATCGTCGTTTGTTTTTTGGTTATGTGGCGCAAAGATAATGTATAAACAAATGACTTTTTGCGTTATAATTTCTCAATGACGATTAAATCCGCCGGCAGCCATTTCACGCTGTCTAATTCCTCTTTTGTGAGCCATTTGGCGGCCTCATGCTCGTTCAGGTGGAGCGAATCAGTCGTCAGGGAGCAGAGGTAGCAGTGCATGGTCAGGTGAAACTTAGGATAATCGTATTTGACCGTTGTCACAAACTTGTCGATAGATATTTCTGCGTTCAGTTCTTCCTTTATTTCTCTTGCCAACGCCTCTTCCGGTGTTTCGCCCGGCTCTATCTTTCCTCCGGGGAACTCCCACCAGTCTTTCCATTCGCCGTATCCGCGTTGTGTGGCGAATATGCGGCCCATTTTGTCGTGTATTATCGCGGCTGAGACTTCGATTGTTTTCATAGGGCGAAATTAGGATTTTTTTCGTATCTTTCCGATTTTAAAAATATAATATAGAAGTGGATGGGTGGATTTTATGGTTTCTATATATGCAACATTGTGAATATAACGACTATGGACGGATTCAAAAACATAGAAATAAAGAACTTCAGAGGCATTGACCATCTGAAGATAGACGATTTCTCGCGTGTGAACGTCTTTCTTGGGCAGAATAGCTCAGGAAAGAGTTCTGTGTTGGAAAGCCTGCTGTTGATTATGGGCATGTCTAATCCAGACCTTCCCCAAATGATCAATTCAGTTAGGTCGCGCAGTTATAGCGGTTTTTCCGATTTGACATACATGTTCTATAACTTGGACTTGAAGGTCAAGCCAGAAATGACATCCGAATTGTTTGACAACAACAAGCGTCACTTGTCCTTGGACTTGACCTATGTTTTTGACGAGAAGTCACAGCCAGATTTGCAAAATGGACAGATACCAACATCAGAGACAAAGACATTTCTGAATACATTGAAGATGCTTTTCGATGTTGAATCCGGTGAACAAAAGAGCACATACGAATGCAGTTTGACAGCCAATCAGCAAGGATTAATATCTAACAAAAAACTGGCAGAAGGATATCTGGAAAAGAACAGCGTGGCTTTTCTGTTTTCCGATTTGGCTGCTGGCAATCCTGCCAGGGACTTGGTTGAGTTGACAAAGCGCAGGCTGAAAGATACCGTAACAGAGCAATTGAAGCATTTCGACAGCCGTATCACCGCATTAGAAATTCTTAACAATGTTGCCTATGTTGGACTGGAAGGCATTGACCAGTTGTTGACGGTAAATATGCAAGGCGATGGTCTTCGTCGTTATCTGAACATTGTGGCAGCATCGGCAAACCCTGCGAACAACATCCTGTTGATAGATGAGATAGAAAATGGTCTGCATTATTCCGCCTACAAGAAATTGTGGGAAGCCATCTTCGCTTTGGCTACTACCACCAATAAGCAAGTGTTCGTTACAACCCATAGCAAGGAGACGCTAAAACGCTTGAATGAAATGCTGGAAGAACATCCAGAGTATCAACAAGAGATGCGGCTTTATACCATTGAAAACACCAAACTGAAAGGGCATCAAGCCTATAAATACACTTTTGAGGGACTGAATGGTGCTTGCGAGAATGATGTGGAACTTAGAAGTGTTGTATTATGAAAAGGTTTTTGATCATAGTAGAAGGTACAGCCGACAAAAAGTTCTTCAGAGACTATTATCATCATTTGTTTGGTGAGCTGGCACCCGAGAACAGCATAATCCATACAGGAAAGGATG
>CAMHCZ010000203.1 GCA_946183755.1 uncultured bacterium
TAAACCTTTTTAATAAGCAAGAAATAGCAACTGAACTGTTTATCTCGGAAGAACGTTACAAAGAAATTAAAGAGAAGTTCGGAGTTCCTCAAAAAAATGATATTCTTTTAACTTCTGTAGGTTCTATTGGCATTCCATATCTTAACACGCCGGATATGAGCTTTGCATAATTCCAGTATTCATGGTCGAATTTCTGTGACAATCCTTCCACCGTCGTCTTGAATCCGCGCTTGTTGGTGAATTGGAAGTCGTATCTCGACTTGCCGTCGGCCCCGCGTGACTTTATTATCTTGCCGGATGTGACTGACTTCGGCAGCATTATGCCGTCGTCCTCGTCGTTCAATCCTGTGAATATCTCATACGGTCTGCCGTCAAGCAATCCGACGAACGCAATCCATCTCTCACGGTTGTTCTGGAATCTGACCACGTCGCAGTCCAGCACAGCCGGACGCTCTATCGTTCTCATCGAGTCGTAATCAATGACCACAGGCTTGTCCTCCTTCTCAAAGGACATGTTATTGGTCTCGGACGTAACTAAGTCAAAGCCGTTCTTCCATGCGCTGATATAGAGTTGCGACAACGCATCAGCACCGCAGTCGGCATATCCAAGCTTCAGCAGGAAGCCATGGTCAACATGGCTCTTCAGTCGCTGCATCACTTTTATATACTGCTGCTTGTCTATATTTTTGCTCCAGTAGGAATCGAACGGAGATGTAGAGACAAGCTTGTCGGCAAGCTCGGCTGTGGCATAAGCGTTCGGCTCGCAACCGCCGCTGAGCATCCATTGCTTGAATGGCGGACGGAATGCGACTCTCGCCTTCTCCTTTGTTTCTACACCCTGGTCATCACAAGTCGTCTTGGATGGATACATCGCATATATGTTCGACATCGGATAAACACCCTTTGACACTCCAGCAAGCACCGCAGAATCCGCCATTGGCATTATCGACAGCATCGACACATTGCGCCTGCCGTACTGGCACATGTCGCTATAGAGAGCCGAGTTCGTCTTCGCCATGCGGATTATGAACTGGCTCTTCACTTCCTTGTCTTTGTTGTATATAGGGAATGCGCCTCTTGTTTTTGCCAACAGCACCGACTCCGCATAAGCCGACGCAGAAAGCGCAGTGTGAACCTTATCAATAAAATCCAGCGCTTCATCCGAGCCGAACTTCAGCCCCAGCGCCGCCATCATGTCGCTTTCACCTATCACCGAGAGGGCTATTCGTCTTCCTTTCAAGCACGCTTCTTTTATCTTGGTCCACAGCATCTTCTCCGTACGCTTTATTTCATCAGTCTCCGGGTCGGACTCTATCTTCACAAGTATCAGGTCTATCTTCTCCGTCTCCAGGTCTATTATGTCGTCGAGTATTCTCACCGAAAGTCTCACATGCTCACAGAAGCGGTCAAAGTCAAACCTCGCATTCTTGGTGAAAGGCTCGTCCACAAAAGAGAACAGATTCAAAGCCATAGCCCTCTCACCGTCATATGCGCCAAGAGTCTCCTCGGCATCAGGCTCTGCAGCTATGAGTCCCAGACCGTCAGCCTTGTAACACTCCGCCAGCGAATAATGCTCCGCGTTGTTCTCAAACAAGATCTTAGGGTTTCCGTACTTTTCCATCAGGCTCATCAGCTTCTTCCACAACGCATTAGCGTCTATGGTCTTGCTGAATTTCACATTATCGCCAGAGACTGGATAGCGCAACTCATACGACTTCTTCTCCACGACAGCCTTCATGAAATCGTCGTTTATCTTGACTAGCAGATTTACGCCGATATGCTCGATACACTCGTTGAGAATTTCCTGTATGGCTGTGATGTCGGGATGCGCGACAGAGACTGCAAGCATAAGATTCTTCTCGTTTGTTTTCTGCAGCACCTCGTTCATAGAGAAAATGTACCTGCGTACGAAAGGCAGAAGTCCCGACGACGTCAGAGCCGAGCCTTTGACTGGGAAGCCACATGGTCTTATGTGCGAAATGTCGTGAGAGACGCCGATTCTTCTCTTCATCAGCTGCACCTGCTCCTCATCGGTCTTGAAGATTGCTCCGTACGAGTCCGCATTTGCGTATCCGCCTATCGCGAAAGCCTTTGATATAGGCGAGATGTGGTATCTGTCGCCTATTCCAGCCAGCAACGACGTGCTTGGCACAGCCGTTCTGAAGTCTTTGAACAATTCATATATTGTCTCCTCCTGCAACGGGTCTGAATATCGGCACTCCACCCTCGCTATCTCATGCGCCACTCTGCGCAAAGAGTCGTCAGGCGTCCTCTCGCACAAGTTTCCGTTGCTGTCCTTCAGAGCTATTTTAGACAACCAGAGGTTCACAGCCTCGGTGTTGTCTTTAAAGTGCTTCATCGCCTGCTCATAAACATCCTCGTAGCTGTATATGTCGTAATCCATCGTGGTTATGCTTTAACACACAAAGATAATAACATTTGAAAAGCACGCAAATAAAAAGGCCGCAGTAGAGAATACTGCAGCCTTATGACTTGTTGCGGGGAATGGGATCGAACCACTGACCTCCAGGTTATGAGCCTGGCGAGCTACCACTGCTCCACCCCGCGCTATTTTCGACTGCAAAAGTAGGCATTTTTATTTAATCTCCAAAACACAAGGCCATTTTTTTGAACATTACCGCATAACATCCTTAATGAAAAACATTCTAAGAACATGCCGATATGATAAATATCTTTAATAAAATGCCATTTGATAAATATTTTTTATATAATTGCCATATATTTGTGTTATAGAACATAGTTCTAC
>CAMHCZ010000204.1 GCA_946183755.1 uncultured bacterium
CAATAGACTGGAGATTTTTTTGTTTATACCCCCTCTCGAATCGCATTCATCGATCGATGGAATAATTCGGGGCGCGCGTTGTTGTAGAGACGTCATATTATGGCATCTCTACAGGGAATACAAAAACAAAAATTAGAGGCGCCATAATATGACGCCTCTACATTACACCAAAATATTGGGATTTACTCTATTCTCTTAATCCTTGCACCGAGCGACCTCAGTCGGCCGTCGATGTCCTCATATCCGCGGTCTATCTGGTTGATGTTCTCTATCACGCTTGTGCCGTCGGCGCATAGGGCCGCTATCAGCAGCGCGATGCCGGCTCTTATGTCGGGCGATGACATTCTGGCTGGCCTCAGCTTGAAGTTCTCGCCCAAGCCTATGACTGTGGCGCGGTGCGGGTCGCAGAGTATTATCTGCGCTCCCATGTCTATCAGCTTGTCCACGAAGAACAGACGGCTCTCGAACATCTTCTGGTGTATCAGCACACTGCCCTTCGCCTTCGCTGCCACCACGAGTATCACCGACAGCAGGTCCGGAGTCAGTCCCGGCCATGGCGCATCGGCTATGGTCATTATAGAGCCGTCAATGAAGCTCTCTATCGTGTAGCTGTCTTGCGGCGGTATGTAGATGTCATCGCCTTGACGCTCTATCTTTATGCCGAGCCTTTTGAATATCTGCGGGATTATGCCGAGATGGTCATAACCAGTGTTCTTTATCGTGATTTCGGAGCCTGTCATGGCTGCCAGTCCTATGAACGAGCCCACCTCTATCATGTCCGGCAGTATCGTGTGCTCGCATCCGTGCAGCTCCTTCACTCCGTCTATGGTGAGCAGGTTCGAGCCTATGCCTGATATTTTCGCGCCCATGTTGTTGAGCATCGTGCACAGCTGCTGCAGATACGGCTCGCAGGCGGCGTTGTATATCGTCGTTCTGCCTTCCGCCAGCACCGCCGCCATCACTATGTTGGCTGTACCTGTCACAGAGGCTTCGTCCAGCAGCATGTAGCATCCCTTCAGCCCCTTGGCTTGTATGTCGTAGCGCTGCATGTCGGCGTTATACTGGAATGACGCGCCCAACTTGTGTATTCCCTCGAAGTGAGTGTCTAATCTTCGGCGTCCTATCTTGTCGCCTCCCGGCTTAGGAATTATCGCCTTGCCGAATCGCGCCACCATAGGTCCCACAAGCATCACCGAGCCTCTGAGCGAAGCGCTTTTCTTGAAAAAGTCTTCCGTGTTCAGATAATCCATATCCACGTCGCTCGCCTCAAAAGAGAAGCTTCCCTTCTCCAGCTTTTCAACCTTGACTCCCAAATCCTCCATCAGACTTATGAGGTTGTTCACATCAAGAATATTCGGCAGGTTTCTCACCACCACCTTATCCTTGGTCAGCAACGTGGCGCAGAGTATCTGCAGAGCCTCGTTCTTAGCTCCTTGCGCTTGTATCTCGCCGTGCAGTCTGTGACCTCCTTCTATTTCAAATGCAGACATAATCCTAAAAATTACGGGTTAAAAACTTATCTACGGTGTCCCTTCTTTCTCTTGTCCTGATAATTGTTCTTCTTGTTGTTTCTCGACGTTTGCATTATCTCCCTCATGTCCCTCACTTCGACATCCGCTGTCGTAAGGTGGAGTTTTCCGCCTGACAATTCGTTTATGTCAGCCACTATTGTGTCGGTGCTGACATCGTCCTTGTCCTTGTTCCATATCACGAAGCACTTCTTCATGTGGTTGGCTATCGTGTTTATGAAAGCTGTTTTTTCCTCTCCGTCCTCCATCTGCACCGCCTTATCGACCATGTTCATCACGATTCGTCCGTAATGCCTGTGTCTCAGCGGTTTGTCGTTATACGGCATCTTATCCGGCTTTGTTATCAGGTTCTCCGGCTTCACTATTTCGTAAGGCCAGTCTATGTCCAGCTGGAATTTTGACATTATAGCAAGATGGTCCCAAAGCTTATGCCTGTACTCTTCCTGCTTCAACACCGGGAACAGGTTTCCCATCGAGTTTATTATGGCTTTGGCGCATCGTGTCCTCTCGTCGCGGTCCTCTATGGTCAACGCGTAATCCACCATTTTCTGTATGTTTCTTCCATACTCAGGAAGCACCAAGTCGTCTCTTTTCTGATATTCCATTTTCTTCCGTAAAAAAATTACGTTCCTTTTCTTATATCACTTTATGTTTTGATTGTGTGGCCACGAAATCCTTCAGATAGAAGGGCTCGAAATAGGCCACGTCCACAAATTCGCCGTTGTTCAGCCTTCTTTCTGCCAGTTCCGCCATGTTTGCCGCGTCTGGCTCTATGCCGTCCACAAAGACAGCATTTTCGCTTGTTATCACGCTGGAGCATTTGCCTGCGCCGTCGCCTGCAAAATAGATTTTCTTGCCTGCCTGCAAAAGTTCCTTATAACTATCCTCTGTTATTATCTCGGCCTGTGTCTCGCCAGCCTCCTTAGCCTCCGAGTCAAACAACTGGGAGTAAACCTCCATTCTCCTCGCGTCTATCATCGGGCATATCAACGCGTCTGGCTCCACATCAACGCTCTTTTTCACTGTGCTGGCTATCAGTTCAAGCGTAGGCAATGCTATGAGCTTCGCGTCATATCCGAACGCCAGCCCCTTTGCTGTGGCAACGCCTATTCTCAATCCCGTATAGCTGCCAGGACCGGAGCTCACCGCCACTGC
>CAMHCZ010000205.1 GCA_946183755.1 uncultured bacterium
ATTATCTTTGTGTGCAAACAAAAATCAGATGGAAAATTTCGTAGTCTCAGCGCGTAAATACAGACCGACCACATTCAAGTCAGTTGTGGGGCAGCCTGCACTTGTTGCGACTTTGAAGAATTCCATCCAGACCAATAGACTTGCTCATGCGTATCTGTTCTGCGGTCCGCGTGGCGTGGGCAAGACCACATGCGCGAGAATCTTCGCCAAGACGATAAACTGCGAGCATCTGACTCCGGATTTCGAGGCGTGCAACGAGTGCCAGTCCTGCAAGTCATTCAACGACCAGCGCTCGTTCAATATCCATGAGCTTGACGCCGCTTCCAACAACTCTGTCGAGGACATAAGGCAGCTTATAGAGGAAGTGCGTGTGCAGCCGCAGGACGGCAAATACAGCGTCTTCATCATAGACGAGGTGCACATGCTCACGACGGCAGCCTTCAACGCGTTCCTCAAGACATTGGAAGAGCCGCCTGCTTATGCGATATTCATACTCGCCACGACGGAGAAACACAAGATAATCCCTACGATTCTGTCACGTTGTCAGGTTTATGACTTCAACCGCATCGGTGTGTCCGATATAGTCGGGCATTTGGAGTATGTGGCGAAGTCGGAGAACGTGCAGGTGGAGACCGAGGCTCTGAACGTGATAGCCCAGAAGGCCGACGGCGGAATGCGTGACGCGCTCTCGACATTCGACCAGGTGGTTAGCTTCTGCGGCAACGACATAAAGTACAAGGATGTAATCGAGAACCTCAACGTCCTTGATTACAATTATTATTTCCAGATAGTGGATGCGATGCTGCAATGCGATGCGCCCAAGGTCATGATGATACTCGACGAGATCCTGTCCAAGGGATTCGACGGAGCGCATTTCGTGTCCGGGCTGTGCAGCCATCTGCGAAACGTCCTCGTGTGCAAGGATGAGCAGACCGTTAAGCTGCTTGAGGTGGGCGCCTCGATAGGCGAGACTTATAAAGCGCAGGCAGGCAAATGCGAGCTGCAGTTCCTCTATGATGCTCTCCGCATAGTCAACGAATGCGACCTGAGGTATCGGCAGAGCAACAACAAACGTTTGATGATAGAGGTTATGCTTATCCGGCTGTGTCAACTGCCGGCAAAAAAAAAATGAGGTAGAGCCTGATTCTGCCATATTCGACTTTGACGAGTTCTCGGAAAGTCTGGATTGGCTGGCTATCTCAAACGTATTCGCCCCACAGACTTCCCTGCAAGACCAAGTGCCACAACCACAAGCACAGGTTGCGGAAACCATTCAACAGCCAGTAGTCAGCAGACCGGCTCCTGCGGTTGTGAAACGTGCTCCAGGCAAGTCGTCAGGTTCAGGCACTGCGCTGCCTCAAGGCATATCCATTTACGGCACAGGCAAGCAAGCTGAGGAGGCCGAGGCAGCCAAGGCTCAGAGTAAGAAAAACAGAAACTACAGGTTCGATGAGTCGTCATTGAGGATGGCGTGGCTCGCTTATTCCGACAAGATTCCGGAGAAACTGGTTCTCAGCCAGACGATTAAGTACGCATCGACACTGTCTATAACAGCGGAGAACGAAATCACCGTCACAGTGAGCAACTCATACCAGCAGAATGACTTGCAGAACGAGATGCATGAAATACTTGCCTTCCTGTCCGATGAACTCAGAAACGACAACATAAGGATGAAAATAGTCGTTGACGAGAACGTCACAACTGGTTTGAACAAGACAGATGCGGAGATGTTCCGTGAGATGAAGGAGAACAACGAGATACTGAAATTCCTCTCCGAAGAACTCGATTTGGAGATATAAATAATCAATATGTTTTTAGATACAATCAAAGCGCGAATTCCCTTTGTTTTATTAATAGCACAGACTTTAGCAACAAACACTATGGCACAGACAGAACACACAAATCCCTTTTTCGTAGAATACAGCACACCGCACCAGACACACCCGTTCGACAAGATAAAGAATGAGGATTTCCTGCCTGCAATGAGAGAGGGCATGAAGCGACAAAAAGCGGAAGTGGACAGCATTGTGGCTAATCCAGAGAAACCGACGTTCCAGAACACTATTGTAGCACTGGAGAACAGCGGCGAATTGTTGAATCGTGTGCAGCTGTGCTTCTACAATCTGATGTCGGCCGAGAACAACGAGGAACTCGAGAAAATCGCAGTTGAGATAGCACCCGAAGAGACCGAGCATTCGAATTACATATCACTGAACGAGAAGCTTTTCGAAAGAGTCAAGCAGGTGTATGAGGATTGCAAAAAAGCGAATCTTGACGTCGAGGACAGAATGTTGCTTGAGAACACTTACAAAGGATTTGTGAGAAGCGGAGCAAACCTCAATGATACGGACAAGGAGAAATACAGAGAGATGAGCAAGAAACTCAGTCTGGCGTGTCTGACATTCGGACAAAACGTCCTGAAGGCGACAAACGACTTCGAGATGCTCATCACCGACAAGAGCGACTTGAGCGGTCTGCCAGAAGATGTCTGCATGGCGGCCAAGGAGCGCGCCGAGGCGAAAGGCAAGCAGGGCTGGCTTTTCGATTTGAGTTATCCGAGCTATTCCGCTTTCATGAAATTCTCCGACAGAAGAGAACTGCGCCAGAAACTCTATATGGGCTATAACACAAAGGCTTACGGTGGCAAGTTCGATAACCAGGAAGTAG
>CAMHCZ010000206.1 GCA_946183755.1 uncultured bacterium
CTTTGTATGCCTCGGCTTTGGCTGTCTTCTGGTTGCTTGAGAATATCTGCACTCTGTATCCCTCAACGGTTTTCTTTGGCAGGTTCTCCTTGTCTATGTATGTGTACTGGTTTGGGTTGCTGTAGCCCTCGCCGCTTGTAGTGTTCCCGCTGCTATTGTAGTTGTCGCTGATGTAGTTCGAGCGGCGTGTCCAGTAGCTGTCGCCTTCTTCCTCGGCGGAGTTTCTCCTTTCGCCTCGGAATGTCGCTTCTGTGCTGCCGGTATTGCACACAGGGCGCACAGTGTACAGCAAATTCATGCCCATGTATCGGTCGAGGTATGTCGTGCCGGCGTTGAATGTCAGCCCGGCCTCATATCCGCCCATCTCCTTGCTGCCCTCGCTGCTGAGGTAGTGTCCTGCGTTGTTGCCGTAGAGCGACCCTGACTCCGACTGGTATCCGGCGGCAGGCAAGAATATCTCGTTGCTGTTTGTCTTGCTGCGTACTACCATGCCTCTTCGCTCCTTGCTCCATACGAACTCGCAGTTCTTGACGAGTTCCTTGATGTCGTCGGGTGTAGGGAGTCGCCATCTGCCGCCCCACATGTTGCCGGCGATGTTGCTGCCGTCCCATGCGTAGTAGATGCCGGCTTCGCCCGGAGTCTCAGCGCCGATGTTGCATGTCGCCCACTTGGTGCCCGAAGGCAGCCCGAGGTCAACCCATTCGTGTCCGTTCTCGTTTCCTGCGTTTGCAGCCATTGAGCAGATTGTTGCCGCGATGGCTATTACAACGTGTGATAGTTTCATGATGTTTTCAATTGTTTTGTCGGTCGCAAAAATACAATGTTTTTATGCACAGCCTCATGTCTGCGCCTTGTTTAACTTTTGCGGCGGCGTTCACTCCTCGAGTTTGAGCTGCTTTTTCGGCGTTACGCCCAGTTCTTTCAGCGATTCGGTCTGTCGCATTATGTTGGCGTTGCCCTCGTAGAGTTTCTTCTTCGCTTCTTCGAAACTCTTGGTCAGTCTGCCTATGTAGTTGCCTATGTCTTCGAAGCTGTCCTGGAATCCCACGACCTTGTCATACAGCGCGCCGGCTCTTCTCACTATCTCCTCCACGTTCTTGCCTTGGCGGTCCGCCTGCCACAGGTTGTACGCCAGTTGCAGCGCCATCATCAGGTTGCTTGGCGATATTATTATAATGTGCTTTTTGTATGCCTCCGAGCTGAGTGTCGGCGCCTGCTTCATGGCGGCTATGTAGCTGCTCTCGTTAGGTATGAACATCAGCACGTAGCCTATGGCGCCGTTCACCAGATGGCTGTAGTCCTTCTCTGCCAGCTCGTTCACGTGCTTCTTCACGCTGTTCACATGTTCTGCCAGTTTCATCTCTCGTGTCGCCTCGTCCTCGGCTGCCACTGCCTCTGTGTATGCCGTGAGCGACACTTTGGAGTCTATCACCACCGACCTTCCTTCTGGGAATCTCACCACCACGTCCGGACGGAAGTTCTTGCCGTCCTCGTTCTTCACGTTCTCCTGCACGAAGTATTCCTCGTCCTTTCTCAGTCCGCTGTTTTCCAGCATCGTCTCCAGTATCATCTCGCCCCAGTCGCCCTGTGTCTTGCTCTCGCCCTTGAGCGCTTTGGTCAGGTTGTTGGCGTCGTTGCCTATGCGCTCGGTCTGCTCGTTCAAGTGCTTCACGGTCATGTCCTGGTGCTCCTGGAACGACTTCAGCGTGTTCTCGAACGACGTGGTTATCTCTTTCTTGTTTATCTCGTTCTTGTTCTTCGCTTCCTCTATCGACTTCTGGAACGCCTCGAACTGCTCCTTGATAGGCTTCATCAGCTCGTCGAACTGTGTGCGGTTGGTGTATTGCAGCTCTCTCTGCTTGTTCAGCAGCTGCTCGGTCGATTTCTTCTCTATCTCCTGCTTCATCGCCTCGAACTTGTCGTTCCACTGCTTGTCGTTCTCATTCCTCAGTTCCTCGGCGTGCTTGCGCTCTTTCTCAATCTGTTCGTTGGCGGCAGCCACCTGTTCCTGCGCGTTTGCCTTAATCTCGTTGATGAGGCTCTGCGCGTTTTCCTTCTCGGCAGCGAGTATCTTCTGACAGCTGTCCTCCTTTTCCGCCAAGCGCCTTTCTGTTTCTGCCTTGCTGCTTTCCAGCGTGGCTTTCAGCTGCTCGCACTCGTTCGCCAGTTTACTTTTGTTCATGCCGCTCACCAGCCATCCTATCACTGCGCCGACCGCCAGTCCGATAATTAAGAGTAGTATTTCCATTGGTTTATATGAGTTGTGTGTTTATTATTAATGCAAAGATATAATCCTTTGCTTACAAACAGTAAAACTCATTGTTGAGTATAAGCACTCATCTGACATTAGAAATTAGAATGTGTCTTTAGACCTGCATGTCTCTATCTGTCTGTCTCAATCTACAATAGTAGAAATTAGAATGTGTCTTTAGACACAGGAAGTATCTGCCTTACAGACATTCATCTACAATAGTAGAAATTAGAATGTGTCTTTAGACACAGCGAAATGCAGTTGCAACGTACCCCAATCTACAATAGTAGAAATTATAATGTGTCTTTTAGACCTACAAGTACGCCATGACGCTGTGCAACATCTACAATAGTAGAAATTAAAATGTGTCTTTAGACCCGGTGCGTTTTGTGTTCTTTTCTGTATTAATCTAC
>CAMHCZ010000207.1 GCA_946183755.1 uncultured bacterium
GAAAGAGATAAAGGGCAACACAGAAAGCAGGCAGACATATCTGTTCTATGTGCAAAAGGCGTTCGCCAGCAGCAAGTTCAAGGTCGAGAAAATGACTCTGACGAGGTATTTCTACCAAATGCTGAATGCATAGTTAATAAAAGACAAAATAGACAAGAAAAGAGCGGCTTTTTTAAAGGTCGCTCTTTTTTATCACGGCAAAATGTAATGTTAAAAGCGTATTTTATGCTGTAAAACATACACATACCACTTGCACTTTGTGCATAAATTAACCTACATTTACAAAAAAAAAAAAAAAACAGCAATAAATACTAACAAAAACACCTAAAATGGCATAAAAAACATATAACTATCCTTTCTGCCAACAACCGAATTAACAACCCTTAAATATTCCTCCCTATGAAACAGCTTGCTTTAATATTATTAGCGTTATGCAGCAGTTTCTTTGCAAACGCTGAGATTACACGCCGAGGAAGCACTCTGACAGACACATCTACCGGTCTGAAGTACACAATTTCAGGCACCAACCTCGAAGTGTCATCATACGAAGGTTCATCTACCGAAGTGACGATTCCAGCCACCATCGTGTATTCAGGCACGACCTACACTGTGACCAGAATCGGAAAAAAGGCGTTCGAAAATAGCGGCATCAAGGAAGTCACCATTCCTGCCACTGTGACAACAATCGGCGCTTCTGCATTCGCTGGATGCGACCTGGAAGTCATAATATTCGAAGGCGAGACTCCGCCTGTGCTCGAGACAGAGAGACCTTGGTGGGATCTTTTGGGATGGTACGAGTCTAGCGCATTCGACAGCGACGACGAGATGACCGTCATCGTGCCAGAAGGAAGCGAAGATGCATACGCTGGCGCTTCGGGATGGAGTTCATACATTGCTTACATAACAACCGACTACGATGACACCGAGTGGATCGGCGAGAATAGCAACGACTGGACAGACAAAAGCAACTGGACCAAGGGCTTACCTACGAAATACAAAAACGCCATAATCCGCAAAGTGGGCGACAACGTGACATATCAATACAAAAGCAAAGGAAGCACGAAGACAAGAACCGTCACTGTGAAATACTACCCTATCATAGCCGGAAAGAAATACGGCGGAAACAAAACCTACAACAACAGCGCAGTGTGCAGGAATATAACATTCGAGCCGGGAGCGGGAATTCTGGGACTGCACAAACTGACATACCAGAAAGCCGCTGTCAAGTTAAGTTTCGAGTACGACAGATGGTACGCGATAACAAACCCGATGAAGGAGATGTATTCCGGCGACTTGTACTTCTGCGGACGGCCACTCACCTACTTGATGAAGTTCGACCAAGAGATACACAAGGAGAGCGGACACTCTTACACACAGGAGTGGACAAAGTCGTACACAGGACTGCAGGAGCCGCTTGTCAACGGCGAGGGATTCGCCTTCAAGATAAGCAGCAAGTGCCTAGACAACACTTACAAGGACGGAGATGGAGAAGTTGTGGAGTTCCCGAGAACTGACGACAACGGTGAACTGATAACAGAGCTGCACAAATTCAACCCACTGAACGGCAAACTGCTGAGCAAGGTTTACACGCTGGACAAGACAGAGAAAGCCCACAGATTCGCCATAGAGGATGAAAACGGCAACATACCAAGCACGTACACCGTGAATTTGTCAACTACTGGCGATCAAACACTTATTGCCAACTCAATGATGTCGCATCTTAATGTGGTGAGTTTCGTTAATAGCAACAAAAACGCGATAGAAAGCAAGATACTCATAACAAGAGACAACACTAACACAAACGTAATAACAACAGAGAACGAGATCGTATCCGCCGCTTCTGAGAATATACTGATAGCCCCTATGCAGGCATTCTTCGTGACAAAGAAAGCCGGAAGCAATTACACATCAGTGACATTCAGTGCAAGCGACTTCACCACCGACAACGGCGGCACGCAGACATTGAGGTCGAGCAACAGCAGCAAGAAAGGCACGTTGTATGTAACCGGCACTATCAATGGCACTAAATCGTACATGTCGTTCTGGTACGACGAGAACACCGCTAACGGCTTCGTAGAGAACGAGGATGCGGAGAAAGTGTTCAACAAGAACGCAAAAAACGAGATATACACAATCATTGACGGGAAGCCGGCTGACATAAGCCAGTTCGGAACACTCGGATACGAAGCGCCTATCGGCATAAGCGGCGCAGCAGGAACAATGACGCTCGACTTCAGCGGCGCAGAAAGCTTCGAGAACGTGGACGTGCTGCTGGTGAACAGGCAGACCGGCGAGGAGATAAACCTGAAGGACGAGAACAGCTACACTTACGTCTTCGACTCGACCAACGCCATAGGCAACCTGTACATCGTCTTCAGAGAGAGCGAGCAGATAACGACCGACGCCGAGGTGGCACAGAACGACGACACCGAGAGCATCAACATCTACGCTCAGGCAGGCAATGTCCATGTTGTGACCGGCAGCCGCGACGAGATAACCGCCGTAATGATATACGACATGACCGGCAAGATGCTCTCAAGCGACAGCGGACTGAGCACAACCATGTACGAGAAAGCGCTGAACGGTGCGAGCCATCCGGTAGTCATAGTGAAGGTTATGACAACCAACGGCAGCAAGACCGAGACGATAA
>CAMHCZ010000208.1 GCA_946183755.1 uncultured bacterium
TGAGATAATGGACACAACACTCCGCGATGGCGAACAGACCAGCGGAGTGTCTTTCCTGCCACACGAGAAGCTTCTGATAGCGCGCATGCTGTTGGACGAGGTTAAGGTGGACCGTGTGGAGGTGGGCTCTGCGCGTGTGTCCGAAGGTGAGAAGGATGCGGTGAAGATGATTTGCCGTGCAGCCGAGGAGAAGGGGAATATCAACAGAGTTGAGGTGCTTGGCTTTGTGGATGGCGGCGTTTCTTTGGATTGGATAAAGGAATGCGGCTGCAAGAACATAAACCTGCTTTGCAAGGGAAGCCTTAAGCACTGCACCGACCAGTTGCAGAAGACGCCTGAAGAGCATATCGCAGATATAAAGAAGGAGCTTGACTACGCCGACAAACTCGGCATAAGTGTCAATGTTTATCTTGAGGACTGGAGCAACGGCATAAAGAACAGCCCGGAGTATGTCTATCAGATGATGGATGCGCTTGTGCAGACCAACATTAAGCGTTTCATGCTGCCGGACACTCTTGGCGTCATGAATCCGCACCTTGTGGAAGTCTATATGGGCGATATGGTAAGACGCTATCCTGATGTCCATTTCGATTTCCATCCGCACAACGACTACGACATGGCTGTCGGCGATGCGTTTGAGGCTGTGAGAATGGGTGTCAAGGGTATCCACGTCACAGTCAACGGATTGGGCGAGAGATGCGGAAACGCTCCATTGGCGAGCGTGCAAGTCATGATAAAGGACCATTTCGGTTATAAGACTCAGATAAACGAAAGCAAACTGAATCTCATATCAAAGCTGGTGGAGAGTTACTCCACAATTGCAATTGCGCCTAACCAGCCTATTGTCGGCGACAGCGTGTTTACTCAGGTTGCTGGCGTTCATGCCGATGGCGACAGGAAGAACAACCTGTACGCTAATGCGCTGCTTCCTGAACGTTTCGGCAGAAAGCGCGAGTACGCTTTGGGCAAGACGAGCGGCAAGGCGAACATTCTCAAGAACCTTGAGCAGCTTGGGCTTGACCTCACTCCGGAGCAGACCAAAATCGTGACAAAGCGTATTACCGAGCTTGGCGACAAGAAGGAAATCGTCACGCCTGAGGATCTGCCGTTCATAGTGAGCGATGTGCTTAAGCATTCTGCGCCAGACGACAAGGTGCGGCTTGTCAGCTATGTGGTGACTACCGCTTATGGTTTAAAACCTGTTGCGAGCATAAAGATAAACATAAACGGTGTCGAGTATGAGTCAGACTCAACTGGCGATGGTCAGTTCGACGCTTTTGTTCATGCGCTTAGGAAAATCTATAAGTATGAATTAAAGAGGAAATTCCCGATGCTGTCTAATTATAATGTTAGCATTCCGCCAGGTGGTAGGACTGACGCTTTGGTTCAGACTGTCATAACATGGACTCATGAAGAGAAGCAGATCAGAGTGCGCGGACTTGATGCCGACCAGACGGAGGCCGCAATCAAGGCTACCATCAAAATGCTTAATATGATAGAGGAGGATTATTTATGAAAAGAAAACTAACAATAGCTTTAGTCGCTCATGACCACCGCAAAGCGGATATGGTGGATTGGGCTGTTTATAACGCAGACTTGTTGTCGCATCACAATTTAGTGTGCACAGGAACAACTGGCGGATTGATCAAGGCGGCTTTCGAGGAGAAGGATATCCATGCTGAGATAACTTGCATGCATTCCGGACCTATGGGAGGCGATGCGGAAATCGCAGCCATGGTTGTCAGAAACGAAGTGGATCTGGCTGTTTTTCTCATAGACGACCTTAACCCGCAGCCACACGAAGCGGATATACAAATGTTGCTTCGTCAGTGCAGAGTGCACAATGTGCCAATTGCTTGCAACAGATACAGTGCCGATCTTATGATCACATCTCCATTATGGGATGATGTGGATTATAAGCCGTTGAGCCCAAGGTATATAGAGTTTAAAAGAAACTAATAAACAATTTAAAATAAAAGAAACACAATGGATTTAAAGATTGCTGTATTGGCCGGTGATGGTATCGGTCCAGAGATTATGGAGCAGGGCGTGGCTGTAATGTCGGCCGTTGCCGAGAAGTTCGGACACAAAGTTTCATACAAGGAGGCTCTTTGTGGTGCTCATGCTATTGATGAAGTGGGCGACCCATTCCCAGAAGAGACTTTCAAGGTGTGCGAAGAGGCTGACGCTGTTCTTTTCGCAAGCGTTGGCGACCCTAAGTTCGACAACAACCCAACTGCAAAGGTTCGTCCTGAGCAGGGTTTGCTTGCTATGCGTAAGAAACTTGGCTTGTTCGCAAATATCCGTCCAGTGACAACTTTCGATTGCTTGGTACACAAGTCACCATTGAAGGATGAGATAGTTAAGGGTGCGGATTTCATTTGCATCCGCGAGCTTACAGGCGGTATGTACTTCGGCAAGAAGCAGGAGCCTACAGTAAACGCAGACGGCGTTGAGGATGCTCTCGATACAAACTACTACAGCCGCCCAGAGGTTGAGAGAATTCTGAAGGTTGGTTATCAGTACGCTCGTCAGCGCAGAAAGCACCTTACGGTTGTTGACAAGGCAAACGTTCTTGCATCAAGCCGTTTGTGGCGTAAGGTTGCGCAGGAACTCGCTCCTCAGTATCCTGATGT
>CAMHCZ010000209.1 GCA_946183755.1 uncultured bacterium
GGCTGGCCGTAGCTTGGTGCCTCGCTCAGTTTCACATTGCGTTGGATTACGGTCTTGAACACCATGTCGCCGAAGCTCTTGGTCACATCGTCGCGCACAAGGTTCGACAGTCTCAGTCGGGCATCGAACATTGTCAGCAGGAATCCCTCAATCTGCAAATCAGGATTGAAGTTTGTCTTTATTATCTTGATTGTGTTTATCAGCTTGCTGATACCCTCGAGAGCGAAGTACTCGCACTGTACAGGTATGATTACAGAATCCGCTGCGGTCAGCGAGTTCACTGTTATCATGCCCAGCGAAGGGGAACAGTCGATGAAGATGTAGTCGTACTGGTCTTTGACAGGCGCCAGAATATTTTTGAGCGCAGTTTCGCGGTTCTGCATGTCCACCATCTCGACTTCAGCGCCTACGAGGTCGATGTGCGAAGGGATTATGAAAAGGTTGTCGAGCTTGGTCTTGCATGTGCACTCAACGGCAGGCAGACCTTCGAGCATGCACTGATAGATGCTCTTGTCCTTGTGTTCCTGCACGTCGATGCCGAGGCCTGACGATGCGTTTGCCTGAGGGTCAGCGTCGATTATGAGAACTTTCTTGTTGAATGCAGCCAAACATGCGGCTAAATTGATAGTCGTCGTGGTCTTTCCGACTCCGCCTTTCTGGTTGGCTAATGCGATTATTTTTCCCATATGAAAAGTGTGATTATGTTTGGCCTTAGTTAAATTACAGATAGCAAAAATAAAAATAAAATCTCTTATTTCTTTATATTTGCCGTACTTTTAATAAAGCGTTATGAAAAACAAAAAGCTGATTTTCTTGCCAATCGCATTGTTTGCTATAGTGTTACTTAACATATTAGCATCGTTTTTCTTTTTCAGAATAGACCTCACCTCCGAGAAGAGGTTCAGTCTGTCCGACAACACGAAAAAGATGATGAAGAGCCTGGACAAGCCTGTCAATGTGATAATCTATCTTGACGGTGACTTGAATCCGGGATTCCTGAAGCTGAGGAAGTCCACAGAGGAGCTGCTGCAGGAGATGGATGTCTATGCCAACAAGGACCTCACTTACGAGTTCGTGAATCCGTCGGCGGCAGCGACCGAAAAGGAGCGTAACGATACTTACGCCAAGCTTGAGGGTCGAGGGCTGCACGCGACTGTAGTCTATGACAAGGATGAGGAGGGCAAGGCTGTGCAGAAGGTCGTGTTCCCGTGGGCGGTGATAGTCTATGGCAACGACTCTGTGCCAGTGCGACTGCTGCAGAACAATCCGCAGTTTTCCGGCGAGGAGAATCTGAATCATTCGGCTGAGAATCTGGAGTATGTCTTTGCCGACGCATTAAGAGTCAGGCTGCAGAAGTCGGTGGACAAAGTGGCGTTCATCGAGGGACATGGCGAACTGCTGGCTGAGGATGTTTACGACGCGTCGGTGGCGCTGAGCAAATACTTCCAGGTGGACCGAGGAGCGCTGGGCTATGACGCGTCGGTGCTGGACGGCTACAAGGCGATAATAATAGCTGGTCCGAAGGCGAAGTTCAATGAGCGTGAAAAATTCATAATAGACCAGTACATAATGAACGGCGGAAGGGTGCTCTGGATGCTGGATGGAGTCCGTCTTGCCAACGACAGCCTTTCGACTGTGGGCATGTCGCCGGCTATACCACTGGACCTTAACCTTTCCGACCAGCTCTTCCGCTATGGAGTCAGAATCGTGCCTGCCATACTCGAGGACATGCAGTGCGTGCAGGTGCCTATGAACGTGGCGAAAAAAGGCGAACAGCCGCAGTATGAAGCGATGCCGTTCTATTACTCTCCGTTGCTGCTTGCCTCGCCAGAGAGCCCTGTGACAAAGAACATCGTCGAGGTGAAAGCCAACTTCGCGAGCGGAATAGACCTGAATGTGAGCAACGGCGAGGATGTGAAGAAGTCGGTGCTGCTGGCGACGAGCAACGCCACGCACGTCGAGCCTACTCCGACGAGGATAGACCTCTCCTCGATGTACGACATGGACAGCAAGACATACTTCAACCAACACTACATGCCGGTTGCAGCGCTTGTAGAGGGTACGTTCTCGTCTATCTACACCAACCGCATGGCGCCGGACAGCGTCACGATGACTCGTCCGTTCATGGCGAAGAGCAAGAGCACAAGAATGATTTTCGTGGCTAACTCCGAGATAATAAGAAACGACATCGTCGGCACACAAGCCAATCCGCAAATCGTGCCTCTGGGCTACGACAGATACACTGGACGAGAGTTTGGCAACAGGAACTTTATCGTTAACTCGGTACTTTACCTGACCGACGACGAAGGCTGGCTGCAGCTGCGCTCACGAGAGTTCAAGCTGCGACTGCTCAACAAGGTGGAAATAATAAAGAACAAGACATTCTTCCAAGTGGTGAATGTGATACTGCCAGTCCTGCTTCTGCTCGGTTTCGGAGTGGTCAATGTGGTAGTCAGAAAACGCAAATATGCTAAATAGTCAAAGTGATATTGGTATGTGTCAATTGTATTTTCATCATTTTTTCTAACTAATCTATCATACCAGCTAGATATTGTTGGCATTTCTTTTTTATTTCTATATAATAAGTTATTATTTAATACACT
>CAMHCZ010000210.1 GCA_946183755.1 uncultured bacterium
CACTCACCCAGCCTTCGTCTATTAAAAATTA
The DNA here is from genome assembly GCA_946183755.1 of uncultured bacterium. GTDB lineage: Bacteria > Bacteroidota > Bacteroidia > Bacteroidales > Paludibacteraceae > UBA4363. The sequence goes on from CAMHCZ010000210.1 coordinate 32, forward strand.
ATGTGTAAATTTGTTCTTGCATTTCTAAAACACTTCAAACACAACATCATGATTTTCAACTTCACAACTATCACGTGGATTATCATCGCAATACTCGTTATCGACTTCGTGCTGGAGAGAGTACTCCACCACCTCAACGCGAAAAACCTGTCGGCAGAGATTCCTGAAGCCCTCAAAGGCATATACAAGGAAGACGAATACGCGAAACAGCAGGCTTACACCAAGACCAACGACCGATTCTCGGCATACACATCGACATTCAATCTCGCTCTGATACTGCTGATGTTCGTTTTCGGCGGATTCGCTGTGGTGAACAACATCGCCGAGTCGGTTTTTGAAAACCCGATACTCGTCTCGCTGCTTTTCTTCGGCATTATTTACGTGGCAGACACGATTCTCGGAATACCATTCGATGCATACAAGACTTTCGTGATAGAGGAAAAGTTCGGTTTCAACAAATCGACCAAAGGCATTTTCGTGACCGACCAGATTAAGTCGCTGATTCTGACAGCGATAATCGGAGGACTGATTATCTCGCTCATCGAGTTGATATACAACCAGACGCAGAGCCTGTTCTGGATTCTGGCGTGGGTTGTGGTGGCAGTATTCTCGATATTCCTGAATATGTTCTATTCATCGATAATTGTGCCGCTGTTCAACAAGCAGACGCCACTGGAAGAAGGAGAACTGCGCGATGCGATTCAGAAATTCGCGACATCGGTCGATTTCAAGCTTGACAACATCTACGTGATGGACTCGTCGAAGCGCTCGACCAAAGCCAACGCCTACTTCTCCGGACTGGGCAAGAAGAAGCGCGTCGTGCTGTATGACACGCTGATAAACGACCTCAGCACCGATGAAATCGTGGCTGTGCTCGCCCACGAGATTGGACACTACAAGCACAAGCACACGCTGCAGATGCTCATTGTGTCGCTGCTCAACACACTTGTGATGCTGTTTCTGCTGGGATTGTTCCTCGGAAACGACACCCTCGCTAACGCTTTCGGCGTTGAAAAGGCGAATTTCCACATCAATATCCTGGCATTCGGACTGTTATACACTCCGATTTCTGTAATAATAGGCGTTTTAATCAACAAATTCTCGCGCCACAACGAGTATCAGGCTGACGCATTCGCAGCGGAACACGGACTCGGCGACAATCTGATAGAAGGACTGAAGAAACTGTCGGTGAAATCGCTGTCAAACCTTCAGCCACATCCTTGGTATGTGTCGTTCTACTACTCGCATCCTACTCTGCTGCAGCGCATTAATGCCATAAACAAGACAAAGAAATGACCGACGAAGCACGCATATTAGGCGAACTGTTGCTGAAGCACAAACTCATCGTGGCATCGGCAGAAAGCTGCACCGGCGGCAACATAGCACATCTGATAACAGAAGTTGCTGGCAGCTCGGCGTACTTCAAAGGCTCGGTCGTGAGCTACTGCGACGAGATAAAGCATAAAGTGTTAGGCGTGAAGCAGGAAACCCTCGATGAACACACTGCAGTCTCATCACAGACAGCCGAGGAAATGGCCGACGGCGTGAGAAGACTGATGGGCGCCGACATAGCCGTGAGCACCACCGGCATAGCAGGTCCTGGCGGAGCTACGGAAGAACAGCCCGTAGGCACAGTGTGGATGGGCGTGTCGTCAGGAAACGGCACTTGGGCGCAAAAGTTCCTTTTCAACGGAAATCGTGAGGAAATCATCAGCCAGGCTTCGGTGATGGCTCTGCGACTTGTTATAAACGAAATAAACGAAATATATGGCTAAAACACACGTGGCTTACGTCTGCTCGTCATGCGGCGCGGAGGCGGCAAAATGGATGGGGAAATGCCCATCGTGCGGCGAATGGGGAACGATGAAGGAATTCACCATAAGCAAGCAGAAAACATCCGCTTCCATCGCGTCTTTGTCAACAGCCAAAGTGAACGCCCCTATCCGTCTGGGCGACATTGAGATAACGAACGAGCCGCGACTCGACACAGGAAACGCCGAGTTCAACCGTGTGCTGGGTGGCGGACTGGTGCCGGGCTCGATGGTGCTGATAGGCGGAGAGCCTGGCATAGGAAAATCGACGCTCGTCCTGCTCCAGCACGCCCTCGCCGGGCTCGTCGAACTCGCCGAAGTCCTCGTCAGCGCCGAAGTCGTCGTCGCCGAACTCGTCCTCCTCCTCGTCCTTGCCATCCTCATCCACCGGCAGATCGGGCATATCCTCGATGCCGGAGATGTTGATGTCCATGGGCTTGAGATCGTCCTCGTCGTCCTCGGTGATCTCGATCTCGGTCCGATCCTCGCGAAGGACCTTCACGTCCAAAGCCAGGGACTGGAGCTCCTTGATGAGCACCTTGAAGGATTCAGGCACACCGGCGGTCTTGGCGTTGTCGCCCTTGACGATGCTCTCGTAGGTCTTCACACGGCCCACCACGTCGTCGGACTTCACGGTCAGGATCTCCTGCAGGGTGTTGGCGGCGCCGTAGGCCTCCAACGCCCACACCTCCATCTCGCCGAAACGCTGGCCGCCGAACTGGGCCTTGCCGCCCAGAGGCTGCTGGGTGACCAGGGAGT
>CAMHCZ010000211.1 GCA_946183755.1 uncultured bacterium
AAAGAAAGTTATCAGCTGGTACAACCTGCTGATAGAGAACGGCGAGACCGACTTCAGCGTACAAGAGGAAGGCGAGACTGCCGACAACGCGCAGACCGAGAAGCAGGCTGCCGACAAGAAGAGAGAAGCTAAGGCCGCTGCAGCACAGAAGCCTACAACAAAGAGAGCCGCAGCTCCTAAGAAGACTGCCACAGTGAGAAAGGCTGGAGGCAACGGCTAAAAACAAACGACAATAACGAAACATTGATAGAAAGCGCCAAACGGTCATTGTGCCGCTTGGCTCTTTTGTTATCGCACAGCATGAAACCGAGGCTCAAAAGAGTTTACATAGAGATAAGCAACACCTGCAACCTGCACTGCCCTTTCTGCATAACCAAGGAAAGACCGGCACAGGTGATGCCTGTGGAGCTGTTCGAGAAGGCGGCGAAGGAGGCGGCGACCGTAGCCAACCATGTGTATCTGCACGTTCTGGGCGAACCGCTCATGCACCCCCACCTCGAGGACGTGCTGAGAATCTGCGCCGACAACAGCCTGGAAGTGAACATAACGACCAACGCTACCAAGCTGCGGGAACGCCTCGACGTGCTGAAAAGAAATCCGGCGAGGCTGCTGTCAATCTCGGTGCACGACTGGCGAGAGAACTTCAGCGCTACGGAGTGCGACGAGATAATGAGGAACACCATCGAGTGCGCCGACGAGATTTCGCCGCTCACCTACGTCAGCTTCAGGCTGTGGAACATGGACGACTTCTACCAGGACGAAAGCCAGGAAGCCGAGTTCAACAGAAGGATGAGAACCATACTATGCGAGCATTACGGCGTTGACATCAAGGACATTAAGGAGCACGGAAGCAATCCGATGAGCGAGAGAGTGTTCCTGCAGAACGACAGACGATTCGCATGGCCCGACAAAAACGCGCCAATAGTGAAGAAGAAGACCTGCCTCGGACTGAAGCAGCAGATAGCCGTATTAGCCAACGGAACGATTGTCCCATGCTGCATCGACGCTAATGCCACTATGCCGCTTGGCAACATCAGGGATATGTCGCTCATCGAGGCTCTGGAATCGCCGAGAGCCCAAAGGATAATCGAAGGATTCAACAACCGCATCGCCGTGGAGGAAACCTGCCAGAGGTGCGGATTCAGAAGATATTAGAACAGCGCCCGCCAGTCGCATCCATTCTTCCACTCGGAGCATCCGTAAGCCGTGCGGCCCTTTATCACGACGCCTTTGCCGCACTTAGGACAAGGCTTGCCTATCATCTCGTCGGTGATTTTAGGTTCGGCTTTCTTCTCGGCAGCCGGCTTTTTCTGCGTCTTGGCGCGCTGCTTGCGCTTAGCCGACGCGGCTTTCAGCTCGTCCACGATTGTCGGCTCTGACTCTATTCGGCGGTAAGCCACCGAGCAGCCGTTCTTCACCACCTGCATTGTCATCTGCTTCAGCTCGTTGATGAACGTAGCGGAGTCATACTCGCCCTTCTCTATCTCACGCAGCTTCTTCTCCCACAGTCCGGTCAGTTCCGGCGACTTCAGCAGTTCGTCCTGTATGGTGTCAATGAGCTGCACGCCTGTGGCTGTGGCGAACAGCGCCTTGCGTTCTTTTTTTATATAGTTGCGCTTGAACAGAGTCTCGATGATGGCGGCGCGTGTCGAAGGGCGACCGATGCCGTTCTCCTTCATCGCGTCCCTCAGCTCGTCGTTGTCCACAAACTTGCCGGCGGTCTCCATGGCACGGAGCAGCGTCGCCTCGGTGTACGGCTTTGGCGGCGTGGTCCATTTCTCAGCCACGTCGGGTGTATGCGCGCCCCGCTCCCCTTCCTCGAAGTGCGGCAGCACTTGTTCGCCGTCGGCTGGAGCGGCGTTCTTCTTGTCGGCGGCATAAACCACACGCCAGCCTTCCTCAAGAATCTCCTTTCCGCTGGTCTTGAAGCCTACGCCTTCGCTCTCGCCCTTGACGGTCGTAGTCGAATACTTGCAATCGGGATAAAACACAGATATGAATCGGCGCGCCACGAGGTCATAAACCTTGCTTTCGGCGTCAGTCATGTTGTTTGCCACTACACCTGTCGGTATTATGGCATGGTGGTCGGTCACCTTGGAGTTGTCGAACACCTTCTTGGATTTCGGCAGTTTCTTGCCCAACAGAGGGTCTGTCAGAGTGCTATAGGCGGTCAGCCCCTTCATTATGCCCGGCACTTTGGGGTAAATGTCGTCGCTCAGGAATGTCGTATCTACACGCGGATATGTCGTGAGCTTCTTCTCGTATAATGTCTGTATGAGCTTGAGCGTCTCGTCGGCAGAGAATCCGTATTTCTTGTTGCAGTCCACCTGCAGCGACGTCAGGTCGTAGAGTCGTGGCGACGCTTCTGTTCCCTTCTTTATCTCCACGCCGGTTATCACGAAGTCCTTGCCTTGTATCTTCAGCAGTGCCTCATCAGCCTTCTCCTTGCTTGTATACTTTCCACTCACGGCGGCGAACACTGTGTCGCGGTATGTCGTCTTCAGTTCCCAGTACTGCTCCGGCTTGAAGTTTTCTATCTCTTTCTGCCTGTTTACGATTATGGCGAGTGTCGGCGTCTGCACACGTCCTATAGAGAGTA
>CAMHCZ010000212.1 GCA_946183755.1 uncultured bacterium
GCTCGGGTTCTTTGCCTTCGTCGGCGCACAGGACTCCGGCGTGCCGTTCTGGGCTATGGCTTTGGAGACGTTCGCTGTCATCGGTGTCGTGCAGGTGTTCGAGGATATGTTCCTGATACCTAAGATTATGGGTAAGAAGATGGGACTCAATCCGGCAGTCATTCTTCTGTCGTTGTCCATCTGGGGGTCGCTTCTTGGTGTCGCGGGTATGATTATTGCGTTGCCGGTCACCACGATTCTCATATCATACTACAAGCGTTATGTGCTTGCTCCTATAAACGAGAAGAACGAACGTCAGGAACTAGAAAGCGGCGACGAGCAGCAATAAAGAACAAAGGCAGAGATTCAAATCCCTGCCTTTTCTATTTGCTTATTCAGCAATAACTCCTATTCCTGAAATGTTATTTTGCGCATGTGGTGTCGCAAGCCTGCTTGTTAGCGCACTTTGCGCTGTCTGCACATGTTGTGTCACATGTAGCGCCGCAAGCCTGTTTCTTGTCGCTGCACTTGACTTCGCTGCATTGCTTCTCGCAGTTGCATTTTGTGCAGTCGCAGCATGAGTTGCAGCAGAAAATGACTTTTGCAGCCAATGCCAATACGATAACTACTAATACGCAAATGATAATGTTTGTCTTTTTCATGATAGTTGGAGGTTTTGTGGGTTAATAAAAAGTGCTGCAAATATATAGTTTGCGTACCGTTGTCGTCTCCAGCTTTAATTATTGTTGTGCTTTTTATCAATTAATTAGTACTACCACTTGTTGTAGTGTATCTTCTCTGCGTTGTATTTGTCCTTTGGCTCTGGGCTTTCCGCAGGGTGTCCCACCATGATTACGCATAACGGAGTTACGTACTCAGGCAGCGAGAGCAGTTCTCTCACTCCGGTCACTCTGTCATCGCTCACATGCACTCCGGTCCATACGGCTCCGAGTCCCATGGCGTGGGCAGCCAGCAGTATGTTCTCTGTGGCAGCCGATGCGTCGTCCACCCAGTATCCTTGTCCTTCGCCCTCAATGGTGTTCTGCATGTTTCCGCACACTGCGATGCCTACAGCCGCCTGGTCAGCCATTCTTGCGCCTTTGTATATGCCTTTGAGCGCCTTCAGTGTCTCCTTGTCGTCGATGACCACGAACTCCCAAGGCTGCTTGTTCAGTGCCGAAGGGGCCGCCATGCCGGCTCTCAGCAGAGTGTCGATTTGCTCCTTTGTCAGAGCCTCGTCGGTGTAGGCGCGTATGCTTGTACGTGTCATGATGTTGTTTATCGCTTCACGCTTGCTGTCGTTGCATGCGCCCTTGCCGAAGAACAGGATTTTCGCTGCTAATGCGATTACTAAGAGTGCTAAAAGTAAAATGATAATAGTCTGTGCTTTCATGTTTTGTGGTTTTTAGAATGTTGTTTTTGGCAAAGATAATTTATTTCTTGATTTTCGTCACGTTTGTTCGTTGTTCATATTTATTGGCCGCTTTGCTGATTTTTTTTGCGTGGATGCTATGGATATTAAATCAAAATCCTATCTTTAAGGAGATATTTTTAACCAATCCTTTTGACTTATGGAATTTCTGATGGATCACTTGTGGCAATTCTGGCTTGTAGTGTCGCTTTGCTGTCTTGTTCTTGAGCTTTTTTCCGGCGGATTCTATATTCTGAGTTTCGCCATCGGTGCAGTTCCTTCCATTATTATCGCGGCTTGTGGCGGAGGCTTCTACTGGCAGTTGGCTGCGTTTGCGCTGTTTTCTCTGCTGTCGCTGACTCTTGTTCGCCCATTCGCCATGAAGTTCATGCGCAACGGCAAGGAGGAACGCCTGAGCAACGCCGATGCCATAATAGGCAGGACTGGAGTCGTAAGTGAGGAAATAGAGCAGAACGGCTATGGCCGTGTGGCTCTCGACGGCGACGACTGGAAGGCGGAATCGTCCGACGGCTCGCCGATAGAGAAAGGCGCGCGCGTCAAGATAATCTCGCGCGAAAGCATCATCATTACAGTGGAAAGAATATAAATACTAACCTTAAATAATAAATTATGATTTACGTATTAGTTGTATTATTGTTATTGGCCCTTCTTGTCATCAAGAAGACCTTAGTTATTATTCCTCAGTCGGAAACGAGAATTATAGAGCGTCTGGGAAAGTACCATGCTACATTGTCACCTGGTATCAACTTCATCATTCCGTTCATCGACCAGCCTAAGAGCATGATCGCCATGCATCGCGGACGTTATGTGGCTACAACCAACATCGACCTTCGTGAGCAGGTTTACGACTTCGACAAGCAGAATGTGATTACAAAGGATAACGTGCAGACTCAGATTAACGCTCTGCTCTATTTCCAGATTGTGGATCCGTTCAAGGCTGTTTATGAGATAAACAACCTGCCTAACGCAATCGAGAAGCTGACCCAGACAACACTCCGTAACATAATCGGAGAGTTGGAGCTTGACCAGACTCTTACTTCGCGCGACACCATAAACACAAAACTCCGCGCTGTGCTGGACGACGCTACAAACAAGTGGGGTATAAAGGTCAACCGTGTCGAGCTTCAGGACATTACCCCTCCAGAAAGCGTTCTTCAAGCCATGGAGAAGC
>CAMHCZ010000213.1 GCA_946183755.1 uncultured bacterium
ATGGGAGACGGAGATAGTTTCGCTTAATGAATTTATTTGCAAAAATATTACGACGTATTGTTAGGTTGCGTCTGCAGCCTATAAGGGTTTTTTGTTTCCATCAAGTAAGTGAACTGTATAATCCACTTACCATGTGGGAATGTGATTGGACGCAGATAAATCTGTTTAAACAAAATATTTTGAAGTTGAAGGAACAATACACGTTTATTTCTCTTACAGAAGCACATGAGAAAATAAAGCATGATTGTTTCAGAAGTCGGAAATACGCAGTGCTGACAGCAGATGATGGTTATAAATCTCTTTTGAGTATATTGCCATGGTTGAACGAGCAAAAAATTCCTATTACGTTGTTTGTTAATCCGCGTTATTGGGATGGATTGTCATGGAGTGAAATTAATGAAGAACAATCCCGAAGAGTGAAATCCGATGTTGATATGTTGACAGAAGTGTGTCCTGATTTATATTTGACAAGAGAGCAGTTGCAACAAATAGCATCGTCTCCTTTGGTCACATTGGGTTTGCATGGTTATGAGCATTTTGATGCGACAAAAATGTCGTTGTCCGAGTTTACTGATAATGTTCAGCAATGTCGCGATTCTATTTGCGATATGGAGGGCTATGTTCCATATATGGCATATACTTGGGGAAGGCATAATGGGAGCACAGACTCGATACTTCGAAAATTGAATATTGTTCCTGTGCTTGTAAATGGTACGGATAATTATAATAATTCCGATTATATAGATCGTGTTGCTATTGATGGAAAACGTTTGTGATTATGTGCGGAATATCGGCGATATATAGATTTACTCAGATAACAGACTTCGACAAGGACGCTCTTCGTAAGATGAATGAAGAGATGGCGTATCGAGGTCCGGACGGCAGCGGAGTGTGGAGCGACGAGACGTGTGGTATGGCTCACACGCGACTTTCTATAATAGGTCTGGACAATGGCAGCCAGCCATTGTTTAACGCAGATGGCAGCATTGTACTGATATGCAATGGCGAGATTTACAATTACATAGAGTTGAAAAAAGAGCTGGAGGGCAAGGGCTATGTGTTTAAGACCGACAGCGACAGTGAGACTATAATATACGCCTACGAAGAGTATGGCGAGAAGTGCCTTGAGCATTTCCGCGGTATGTTCGCTTTTGTTCTTTATGACAAACGCAGAAAACGGCTTTTCGCAGCTCGTGACAGAGTTGGTGAGAAGACGTTGTATTTTGCTCAGATTCAGACGGGCGTTGTATTCTCGACGGAACTCAAGGCGATACTGAAATATTACATAGACAAGCCACAGATAAATGCACACGCTTTAGCGGAATCAATAAGATATAATTACCCTTATGAGCTGCGACAGACATACATAGAGCAAATCAAGCGCCTTGAGGCTGGCGAGTATGCCATTGTTGATGAGCGTGGCATGGAGCTTCATAAATACTGGGACAGATATAACCTTCCGTTGTTTGAAGGCACGCGCGATGAGGCGGAGAAAGAGATTGTGAAACTCATGAGAGAGTCTGTTGGCTTGTGCTTGAGAAGCGATGTGCCAGTGGCGGTGTTGCTCAGCGGTGGCATTGACTCGAGTGCTGTGGCTGCGATGGCGCAGGAAACAGGCAAGGAGATACACGTGATTTCCGCTGGGTATAAAGGGCAGTTCGGTTGCGATGAAAGAGTCGTCGCCAAACGTTTCGCAAAGGAGAAGGGACTGATATACCATGAAGTGGAGCTGGATGCAAATGATTTCCAGAACATATTCGATGAGTATTTGCCAAGAATAGATGAACCTGTGTGTGATGTGTCGTCAATGTCGCAATGGGCGCTTTACAAGAAGGCAAAAGAACTAGGATTTACGGTCCTTTTGGGTGGACTCGGGGGTGATGAACTGTTTTATGGCTATCCGGGCATGAATAGAATAGCGGAGTCGATTCGATTGACAAGAGATCATCAAAGTTTATTCCCTTGGAAAGGTAAAAAGGCGGCTTTCTTGAAATATATGCTGAAAAATTGGCGCCATGTATTGTATGCCGGCTATCCGACCGCAAAGATAGATGACCGCTTGCCGATAGACTGGACATACGATGATTATATGAAAGTTGCATCAAGCGGCAAGTTTAGCATAAACGGAGAAACGATGGATTTCAGCAAAATTGATGTTCATTTCTCGTATGGAATGTCTGCTACAGAAAAGGATATATATGACATTCATTTTTCCACATTTATGACCACGTTGTGTCTTTACTTGTCTGATCGTTTGGGCATGGGCAATTCATTAGAGTTGCGTTCGCCGCTTGTGGATTATAAATTGGTGGAGTTCGTGTCGTCGTTGCCGCAAGAAATGAAATACAAGGCGGATGAACCGAAGATGTTGCTGAAAAGCGCGTTGCGCGATATAGTTCCTGGTTACATATTATACGGTCAGAAAAGAGGGTTTGAGCCACCGTGGAATTTCATAGGTCAGATGTGCAAGAACTATTCTTATAAGACAATAAAGTCCGACCATTGCTTCTTTAATAGCATTTGACATATCAACGTCTTGTGGCGCTTGAGGA
>CAMHCZ010000214.1 GCA_946183755.1 uncultured bacterium
AGAACATAAAACGCGAATACTTCTAAAAAAAAACATATTGACCTATGAAAAAAGATGACATCAAAATAGCAGTCGTTGGACTGGGATATGTCGGTATGCCGCTTGCTGTGGAATTCAGCAAGCAGTATGACGTGCTTGGATTTGACATAAACAAGGACAGAATAGACGAGCTGAACTCTGGACAAGACCACACTCTTGAAATTGAGCCGGAGAAACTCACCGAAGCTATAAACCGAGGCAAGAACGGAAAGGTGGGACTGAAATTCTCCAACGACACAGCAATGCTGAAAGACAGAAACGTCTTCATCGTAGCTGTGCCTACAGGCATTGACCAATTCAACAACCCTGACCTGAGACCTCTGCTCGGAGCAAGCAAGACTGTTGGCGAGGCTTTGTCCAACGGCGATTTGGTCATATACGAATCCACAGTGTACCCAGGTTGCACAGAAGAAGACTGCGTGCCAGTGCTTGAGAAATGCTCCGGACTTAAGTTCAACAAGGATTTCTTCTGCGGATATTCACCAGAAAGAATCAACCCTGGAGACAAAGTGAACACGCTGACAAAAATCAGAAAAGTCACTTCCGGCTCTACACCAGAGATTGCAGACTTCGTTGATTCCCTCTACTCTTCTATTCTCGAGGTGGAGACATTCAAGGCAAGTTCTATAAAAGTGGCAGAGGCATCCAAAGCCATCGAGAACGCGCAAAGAGACGTCAACATCTCATTCATGAACGAGCTGGCATTGATATTCGACAAGATTGGCATAGACACAAACGACGTCATCGACGCGGCAAGCTCAAAATGGAACTTCAAGCAATACAGACCGGGACTCGTAGGAGGACACTGCATCGGCGTTGACCCATACTATCTCGTGCATAAAGCCAAGGCTGTAGGATACTATCCAGAGGTAATATCGTCAGGAAGAAGAGTGAACAACAGCATAGCCGAGCACATCGCCAACAAGGTGATGAAACTGATGATAGGCAAAGGCGACAGAATAAAAGGCGCGAAAGTGCTGCTAATGGGCATAACATTCAAGGAGAACTGCCCTGACATAAGAAACACAAAGGTCGTTGACATATACAATGAACTCATAGACTTCGGAGTAGAAGTCGATGTCTATGACCCATGGGCCGATGCCGATGAAGTGAAAGAAGAATACGGCATAGAAGTAAGCGACAAGGTTGACAACAGCAAGCTCTACGACGGAGTGATACTGGCAGTGGCACACCGCCAGTTCAAAGAGTATGACTTCAAGCGCCAGAAAGAGAACAACGCTGTCATATATGACGTGAAGAACTTCTTGGACAGAGATTTGGTAGACGGCAGACTATAAGCAAGCATAAAGAATTGCATAACAGCAAGATAACAGCAAAGTCCTTCATTCAAAAATGGAGGACTTTTTTCGTGTCACGCCACTGACTTTCTATTAAAGATTTTTTTCCTTAAAAAAACATTAATTTTATGTTTTATAGCATATATATTAAGGGTAATAATCTTACATTTGCAGACGAATAAACCGACAACCTATGAACGAGTCATTTCTTATAGTAGCATTAGTGACCGCGATGGTGCTGGTGATCGCAGGTTCTGTGATCGCGCTCATAATAGCACCAAGAACCCAGAACGAACAAAAGGGCGAGCCATACGAATGTGGTGTGCTGACAAGAGGAACATCCTGGCTGCCATTCCGAGTAGGATACTATTTGTTCGCCATTCTGTTTCTCATGTTCGATGTTGAAACTGTTTACCTGTTCCCTTGGGCTGTCGTCATGCAAAGCATGGGAGTGCAGGGACTCGCTGTGGTAGGACTCTTCTTGGCGGTTCTCGCTCTCGGACTTGCGTACGCATGGAAGAAGGGCGCGCTTGAATGGAAATAAAACAACAACTCGGCTACACGCATCAACGCATGTAGCCTTTTACTTTTTTTGCACATAAGTCTTTTACAGAAATAAATCTTAACAAGATGAAGATAAAAAGCATACACATAAAAAACATACCTAACGAGGAATTCAAAGACAACGAATATCTTGAGCAGTATGTTGAAGAGCTGAAAAAGAACGGCACTAGTGTAGCAGTCACAAAATTGTCAGACCTTCTTAACTGGGGACATTCAAACTCTGTATGGCCTCTGACATTCGGAACCTCATGCTGTGCTATTGAGTTCATGTGTGTGGCAGCTGCGAGAAATGACTTCGCCAGATTCGGATGGGAGGTTACAAGAAACTCTCCTAGACAAGCCGATGTCATTTTCGTTTCCGGAACCATAGAAAAGACTTTACGACCAGATGGCAGAGCCAAAGTATGTCATCGCCATGGGCGGATGCGCCTCTACCGGAGGTCCATTCCAGTCTTCATACAGCGTAGTAAAAGGTGTTGACCAAATAATCCCTGTAGATGTGTACATCCCAGGATGTCCGCCAAGACCAGAAGCTGTATTATATGGAATGATGCAGCTCGCAAGAAAGATAAAACTCGAAAACTATTTCGCAAAAGACCGACTCG
>CAMHCZ010000215.1 GCA_946183755.1 uncultured bacterium
AACACCGCAATCAACACCACGAAGAAGTTTTTCATGGGATGCGGAGTGCTCTCGTTCGCAATGTTCGCGATTGTGCTTGGCATAGGAATATTCGTTGACGACGACGAGCAGGCAGTGACCGACTCGCAAGTGAGCCAAAGCGACGGACACACCGACTCGCTGAAGGTGCAGGACGTGCTGGAAGGCGACCCTTATGAGGAACTAGAGTCGCTGACCGGAATGACCGAGGTGAAAGCCGAAGTGAAATCGCTCGCCAACTTCATAAAGATACAGAAGCAGCGCGAGGCACAAGGCATGAAGACTCCGGCAATCTCCTACCACTGCGTGTTCACCGGCAGCCCAGGCACAGGAAAAACGACCGTGGCGCGTATTCTGGCACGCATATACAAGGACCTCGGCGTGCTGAAGAAAGGACATCTGGTGGAGACCGACCGCTCCGGACTCGTGGCTGAGTACGTGGGACAGACCGCCGTAAAGACCAACCATGTGTGCGACTCGGCAATAGGCGGCGTGCTGTTCATCGACGAGGCGTACGCGCTGACAGACGAACATAGCGGCGGCTACGGCAGCGAGGCCATCGCCACCCTGCTCAAACGCATGGAGGACGACAGAGACAGCCTTGTGGTGATAGTGGCTGGATACACCAACGAGATGAAGCGTTTCATCAACTCCAACCCCGGACTGCAATCGCGATTCACACGATACATCAACTTCCCTGACTTCAAGCCGGGCGAGCTCTACGAGATTTACATCAACCGCGCCAAAAAGTACGGCTACAGCCTGGACAGCGACGCCGACAGCTATCTGCGCGCCCACATGAAGAAAGTGTTTGAGCACAAGTCGCGCAACTTCGGCAACGGCCGCTATGTGCGCAACGTGTTCGAGAAGACCATCACCGAGCAAGCCAACCGCCTGTCGAAGAAGAGCAACCCTTCGGCAAAAGAGCTGAACGAGCTGACTCTCGACGATGTGCGCCGCGCCTGCGCATCAGTCAAGTATTAACCGAGAGCCGCTACAAACAACAAAAAAGCAGACCTTTTGGTCTGCTTTTTCTGTTTATATCATAATATAACACTAAGCGTTCTTCGCCTTGTATCTCAATACGTTATAAGGCATAGATAATAAAGATTTCGCCGTCGCCTTGACATCCTCCAAATTCACAGCACGGTATCTCTGCACCTCGTCGAGATAGAAGTCGGGAGTGGCGACAAGCGTCGATTTAGCCAGCGAGAACGCCACGTTGGAAATCGAGAGCAGCGATGTCTCGTGGTTCACTTCCCTTATGTTGAGCGTTTTCTGGAACTCTCTGTCGGTCACGTTTTTCGCCACGCCCTTCAGCTCGTTCAAGAGCAACTGCTCCGCCTCGTCGAACGAAACAGAATCCTGCAGATACGCCGACATGACGAGCAGTCCGGGATGGCAGCTGTCATCGACATACGAGTCGGCGGAGACGAATTTGCCCGACTCGCGCACAAGCATGTTGAGCCTCGACGACTTGCCGCTGGCAAGGAAGTCCGTCACGATGTCGTAGGCTGGATACGCCGCATCGAGGCACGACGGTATGTGGAAGGCAAGGACGATAAGGTTCTGTGGCACATCACGTTCCACCTCCAGCACTCGCCTTTCGGTTTGAGCCGGCTCTTTGGGAAGATTCCTTTGAGGCACGTCGCCGCGCGGAATCTCGGAGAACCATTTTTCGGTCAGTTCCACAGCCTTGTCGAAAGGCACGTCGCCGACAATGGACAGCACGGCGTTGTTAGGCGCGTAATGCTTTCTGTAGAAGTCTCTTACATAATCGAGCGGCACGTCGAGAATCTGCTGCACCGAAAGTCCTATCGTCGGCCATCGGTAAGGGTGTACCTTGTAGGCAAGCGAGCGCAGATGGGTATAGACATCGCCGTAAGGCTGGTTTAAGACACGCTCCTTAAACTCTTCTGCCACAACCTTTTTCTGCACATCAAGCGAGCGTGGCGAAAGGTCGAGGTCGCACATTCTGTCGCTCTCCAGAAACAGCGCCGTCTCGATGTTGACGGCAGGCAGATTCACGTAGTAATTCGTAAAATCATTGTCGGTCCAGGCGTTGTTCTGCGCCCCAGCCTCCTGCAGCGGATTGTCGTAGGACGGCGCGTTTTTCGAGCCCGAGAACATAAGATGCTCCATCAGGTGGGCGATGCCTGTATGCTCCGGTTCCTCGTCGCGAGCGCCGACGTTATACAGCAAGTTCACGCACGCCATGGACGTCTTGAACGAGTCGCTGTGGACAAGCCTCAAGCCATTGGGCAATACATGAGTATTTACTTTTATCATTACTTTATATCTACAAGACTATAATGTTAACAATCAACAAGAAAGCAAGTTTATAAAAACTTACTTCTGCTTGTCTTTAAGCGCTGCCAGTTCTGAATTAACAAGATTAAAGTGGTCGGTCAGCGTGGACAACTCATCATCCTTACGCTCAACCTCTTGGCGGCTATCGGACAAAGCGACGGTCAACTGTTCTATCTT